>NZ_JBICJO010000076.1:0-236549 GCF_043103185.1 Shewanella sp. YQ_9 | reverse complement strand
ACAGCGGCTATCACTGCTTCAGACAAAAACTCACCAATGACCTTGGGTTTATCTGCTGGTTTAGCTGCTGGCTAAGCTGCAGCCCATCACCTGCGGTGCAGATGGACAGGAAGCCCATGGCAAGTGGGCCACTAGTATTCAGCTCCAACTTGCTCCTTCCCCAGCTGGGGAGTACCCTCTTTCGCAGCCAACCGTTTAAGCAGTATCGGGAATTGACCGCCATGCCAAAGGAAATATTTATACTACGCCACGGCCAGACTGAGTTTAATGCCGCCGGTAAGCTGCAGGGACACTGTAACTCACCGCTGACCGAACTCGGCAGGGCGCAGGCAAGAGCTTATGGTGTTGTCCTGCAACAACGACTGCAATCGGCAAGAAATCCTGAACAAGAATTTCAGCTGGTTTCCAGCCCGCTGGGAAGGGCCATGGAAACGGCGACTCTGGTGGCAGAAGTGCTTTGCCGGGATCCCGGCGCCATTATTACCGAGCCCAGGGTGATTGAGTGCGGTTTAGGTGAATGGGAGCAGACCCGGGTCGCCGATATCCACGCCGCCAGACCCGAGCTTGCCGGGCGCAATGACTGGTATCTGCAGGGCCCGGGCGCAGAAACACTACTCCAGGTGCAACAGCGGCTGGCACATTGGCTGACCGATCCGGCAACCCCGGAGCGGGTGATCCTTGTGTCGCACGGCCTGACAGGGATTGTCCTGCGCGCCCTGTTGCTGGGCCTGGATGACAAGGCACTTTGGCGTCAGGACAAACCTCAGGATGCCCTCTATCACTTTCACAGTGAGGCTCAGGAGAGGCTCAAACGCATCTGTTGCTGACTCGCCAACCAGTCGAAGTGGGCCAACAAGGCCTGCAAATAGCGCTGCTCTTCCGCCTGGAGTTGCCCCTCAGCCGCTGCTATCTGTTGTAAGTCGCTCAGCAGCTGTCTTACCAAAGGCTCGGTGCAGTAGCCCTTCCACAGTCTCAGGGCGGCTTTTTTCGGCGAATGGCAGTAGCGCCGCAGCTGAATATCGACAAACCAGTCGGCCCGCTCCCGGGCGCTGGGCATCAGCGTCATCACATACCAGTTCATCCTCTCCTCCTCAGGCGGATAACTTGATCCTGTCGCGGCCATCGCTCTTGGCCCGGTACAGGGCTGTGTCCGCCGCGCTGAGCATGGCCTCGGCCGTGCGGTACTGGCCATTGATCTCAGTGGCAATCCCCTGGCTGACACTGACACAAACCTCACGGCTTAGCCCCAATTTGACGAAGTCCAGACTACGAATGGCCTCGGCTATTTGCTCGGCCACCACCCAGGCCATGGCGCTGTTGAATCCGGGCAACACCAGGGCAAACTCCTCACCGCCAAAACGCGCCGCCAGACACTGGGGCGATGGCAACGCCGCGGCTATGGTCTTGGCCATCAATTTCAGGCATTCGTCCCCCATCAGGTGACCATGCTGATCGTTGAACTGTTTGAAATGGTCGGCATCTATGATCAAGGTGCTGATGGGCTTGTGCTTATCGACGCACTGCTGCCACTGGCGTTCCAGTGTCTCGGTAAAGGTGCGGCGATTGGCCAGTCCGGTCAAATAGTCGGTCGCCGCCAGGGTGGACAGGCGTTTAATCTCATCCCTGTGACCGCTGAGATCATGCAAACCAATCACAAACAGCGGCAGCAAGCCCTGAATAAAGGAAAGCGATAGATTCACCGGCAGCTCCACCCCATCGACACGTCTGAGCAATACCTCCCAGGGACCATGTTGCAGCGGTACCTGGCGACCGTATTGGCTGCTGAACATGCTGGCGTAGCGGCTACGGTAAGGCGCCGCCAACCAGGTATGCCAGAATTCACCGGCAAAGGTTTCGCTCTGATCGCCCAGCAGCTCGGCCGCCGGAGAGTTCACCGCCAACACTTTGCCCTCACCATCGGCCAGCACCATAGGTTGCTGCATGCACTCAATCAGGGTCGCCAGAGCCTCGCTGTCACACTCACACTGACTAAAACCAGCTTCATTGCTGTAGGGGCTTGCCATGCTGTTCTCCCTCCCGACCTACGGGTTGTTCAATTTCGACAGGGATAACTCTAGCGCGTACGTACAAGGCAAACCTTCTGATAAGCTTACGATGTAATTCATTGAAAAATATCGTTAATAATTCCAACCTTCTGTAGGTAGGAAAGGCGTCCAACCACAGAAATGCGGCAATTATTGGCAACCATAGGAGCTGTTCGGGCGGGAAAGAATCCCCCGATCGGCACGGATCGGAGGGAATAATTACTTTATATCCTTAGTGACAGCTTTAAGATTAGAGAGCAAGCCCTCACTTTCTTAGCGTAGTCAAAGGTCATTAAATACAGCTAGTAAATAAACTGAGTTATGTGCTATTTAACTTCTTTATTGATAACCTCGGGATCCTGACTGGAAACCAATAGAGTATTGCTGCTGTTGCTGAGGATCAGCCTAAAGCCTGTCTTGCCCACCACTGAGTTGGTGTCCATCAGTATCAGCATGTCCGGGGCCTCGGTCTTGACCGCATCGATAATGCCGTCGAAGGGGGTATCGAAAGAAGCGCCGACAAAGGCCAGATCCATATCTGTCTTGTCCTGCAGCTTATAGATAATATGAGTGTTGGGTTCATCTACCACTACAGGACCATCTGGCTCATAGGCAAACTGAGGCACGCGGTTATCATCCAGAGTAATGGTGACAATGATATTTTTTACGGGTACTGACATAGCTTCATCCTTGTTGAGTTAATTGATGTTTTGAGTAAAGCTTTCTATCTGAAAACCATTTTTTTTGAGTTCATCGACTAAAGGCGCAACTGATTCAAGTCTATTTTGACACTCCATAGAAAGAATATAAGGAACAGTAAGTTGAGGCTCTTTGTTTTTAGAAACCATAGGGATTAGTCTAGTCGCCAAATTCTGACACCTGTCCGTAATTTCCTCTGCCTTCCCACTTTTATTTACCATAATTTTCAATATGAGTAGTTCTGCTGCGGCATACCAACTTAAATAACTAGTGTCGTTTGGAGATAACTTCCCAAATCTATAGAAAATATCTTTGGCTTCTTCTGCATAACTCAATGCTAGATCAACTTCTCCTTCCTGTAGAAACAGCTCCGCAGCAGATACCTTAAAAATGGCCACAAGCAGCTCCTTTTTTTGATGGTTTATTTCTGCTGTCGCCGCATACATCTCATCATATAGGCTCTTAACATCATCCAAACCTGTTAATTTCGCTTCAGCCTTAGGAAGCAGCGCTAGCTGAAACCCTTTAAGTACCCATAAATCATAATTCCATTGCTGATTTCCAGGATCTTCAGCCAAAGCCAGCTCTCTCGCAATCAGTGCTTTTTCAAGCTGTTGCCAAGCCAGTTCTTGTAGCCCCAAGACTTTAAGCAATCTGGCGCTTCTCATTAGGCTGTGGGCCAGCCTGTCTTGCAGATATCCTTCTCTCAAATACTCCCTTTGATTCAGTGAACTTTCTATTTCGGCGTAAATAGAGAGCGCTCCTTGAATATCCCCTTCAGCACTGGCGGCGCTGGCTAGCCATGAGCGGGCATTGGCGACATCGGCCAGACGCTGAGGATCATCCGGCGACTCGGCCAGTGCGATCAGCTTGAGCCGCAGCGATTCTTCAAAGCCCTGGCGCGCCTTGCTGAAGTCCTGCTGCTCCATCGATAAGGACCCCAGAGAATTGTGGGCGTAGGAGAGTTCCATTAACGCTTCGCTGTTGTCCGGTGCCAGTCGGTACATGGCCAGACTATGTTGCAGATAAGCCTCGAACCAGGGGCGGGTGCCCTGCCAATCGCTCTGATCATACTTGAGTTGCCCAAGCCAAAAGGCATTGGCGCCAAGGGTCTTTAACAGCTCCTGCTGATCTGTACTGCCGGACAGCAGCGGCAAGAGTTTGTCTCTGGCGGCCAGCAGCGCCTTTTCCGCTTCATCCACCCGGCCACGGGAATAGGCCACCTCACCCATGGCTTCCAGTGTCTGGCCATGGCGAAACAGCGCCGCCTCACTCAGGCTGCTGTCGGCCTCGCGAAAATAATCCAGCGCCTTGTTGCTGACACCATCGAGCAGATCCATCCGGCCTATGCTGCGCAGCTTGTCGGCAAAGTCGCCCACCATAAAGCCCAGCAAGTCTTCTGCCGCCAGGCGCTTGGCCTGCGCCTGCTGCTCGGCTTCAACGCTGCGATAACTCATGAATACCGAGATCAGGGTCAAGAGACATAAAAGCATGAAGGTCGCGCCCTTGAGGCGCCGCTGGCGCTGCCCTCTGGCGCTGGAGGCGGCAACATAGCTTTCGCTGACAGGATCCAGCTCAAGCAGGGGATCGTTTTTCAGCGCCAGCGCTTCGGTCAGCGGCTTGCCCTGGGGCAGCAGAAAATCGCGGCTGCACTGCTGTTGCTGCCAGCGCCTGGCCTGATGGAACAGCCTGGCCTTGGCCGCCAGCCCTTCCCTGTGGCTATCTATCCAGTCTCTGGCCCTGGACCAACGTCTGAGCAAGGCTTCATGGGCTATGCTGAAACCGGGTTCGCTGTCCTCCAGATGGGAGACAAACAGCCGACTGTCGACTAAGGCCTGTACCAAGGCGCGCTCGGCATCCGTGGCCAATTCGGAATATCTGGCACTGCGACTGGTGACCGACTGCTCATCTTCCCTGAGGGTCACCAGCAGCGACAGCACCCGCGGCAGGGCCGCCCTTTGCGAGCTCGACAAGGAGGCGATGGCATCTTCGGCGGCCTGGCCTATAGCCCCGGCCAGCCCACCCAGGCGGTGATAAACCGCCAGTTGCAACTGGTTGTCGTCACCGCGCTGCAGATACAGGGCCTGCAGCATATACTGCAACATGGGCAGGGCATCCGGGTTACTGGCGGCCTCACGGCACAGCAGCTCATCCAAGCCCAGTGCCGATTCAGGGTCAAATTCCCAACTCAAGCCTGCGGCTGCGGCCGGCAAGCGTATCATCTGCAACAGTTCCTGACGGCTGGGCGGCAAGAGATCGAAATGGGCGCCATTGCCCTTGCCCACCATCAAGCTGGGGCTGGCAACCACCTGAGGGTAGAATTCATTGCGACAGGCGCTGAGCAGCAATACGGCTCCGGAACGCGCCAGGGTGTCGAGCAGCGCCAGCCCCTGCTCACGGGCTTCGGCCGAGAAGCGCGGCGATGACAGCAGCACTTCCAGGCGGTCGACAAACAGGCCGAACCTCGGCTTCTGCCAACTTTGGGACGGCAGCGCCTGGCAGAGTTGGGCGCAGAGGCTGTCGATATCCTGCTCCAGGGCGTGAGCCAGCGTTTCGGCGCTGTAGCCTGCCAATACCGGCGCATCGTCCAGCTCCCAGTCGAGCATGGCGGCGGCCAACTCCAGCAGCAGTTGATCTACGGCGACATCGGCCAGATCCAGTATCGAATAGCAGGCCAGGCCTATGCCGTGAAAGCCCTGAGGCGAAGCCAGATTGGGCAAAATGCCTGCGTTGATCAGTGATGACTTACCGCTGCCGCTGGGGCCAAGCAGCAAGCAAAACCCGCGGCCATGTTTAATCTGCCGGGCTATGCGTTCCAGTAAGGCGTTGATCTGTTCGCTGCGGCCGAAAAACACCCCGGCATAATCGGCGCTGAAGGGTTTTAACCCGGGAAATGGTGAGCCCAGGCTCCAGGCCAGCGACGGCAAACTGGCTTCGTGGCCGATGGGGAAACGGACATCGGCTACAATTCGATAGCCGCGTTTGCGGATAGTTTCGATGAAAGAAGGATCGCCGGCCTTGTCGTCCAGCGCCCGGCGCAGCTGATTGATGGTCTTGTGCAGCGGGTTATCGCCCGTGTCGCTGCCGGGCCAACAGGCATCCAGCAGCTCATCGCTGCTGACTACCTCGCCGCTGCGACGACACAGATACAGCAGCACATCCATGGCTTTGGGTTCCAACTGCCGCAGGCGCTTTCCCAGCCGCAAACTATTGCTGCCGGGATCGATCTGCCAATCACCCAAAAAGAAGCTGCTGTCGCTCATGGAACCTACCGCGATAAGAGATTGACCGCATCTTACCCGGTATACAAAGTTAACACCATGATAACAGCGTTAAATTTTACGTAATGAGCGTTAACTCAAATACTCAAACCCCAGAGCTCGAATGTCTCCCGGCACAGGGATTCGCGAAAATCCGGATGCGCTATGTCGATTAAGGCTCTGGCCCGCTCGCGGATACTGCGGCCCCTGAGGTTGGCACAACCATATTCGGTGGCAATATAGTGCACATGGGCCCGGGTAGTCACCACCCCGGCACCTGGGCTCAGCACAGGCGCGATACGGGAAACCGCGCCATTGGCGGCCGTGCTCGGCAGGGCGATAACCGAGCGCCCGCCGGGAGAGAGACCGGCGCCGCGAATAAAGTCCATCTGCCCGCCTACCCCGGAATAGATTCGGGTACCTATGGAGTCGGCGCACACCTGGCCGGAAATATCCACTTGCAGCGCCGAGTTGATGGCCATTACCTGCGGGTTGCGGCGGATAACCGAGGTGTCATTAACCTGCTCTATATCCAGAAACAGTACTTCGGGGTTGTCATCGACAAAGTCATAGAGGGCGCGGCTGCCAAGCGCAAAGCCGGTGACCAACTTCCCCGGATGCACCTTCTTGCGGCTGTTGTTAATCGCCCCGGAGCGATAAAGCGCCAGAATGCCGTCGGAAAACAGCTCGGTGTGGATCCCTAAGTTTCGTCTGTCTGCCAACTGCCCCAATACGGCATCCGGAATGGCACCTATGCCCATCTGCAGGCAATCGCCGTCTTCAACCAGAGAGGCCACATGCTTGCCGATAGCCTGGCTGATGGCATCGGCTCCGGCCATGGGGTGTTCGGGCAAAGGCGAACTCTGTTCATACACGGCGGCAAAGCGGTCATAGGGTACAAAGCTGTCGCCATGGGTGCGCGGCATTTGCGGGTTGATATGGGCTATGATGCGGCCGGCCACATCACAAGCGGCGCGACTGGCTTCGACACTGATCCCCAGCGAACAGTTGCCATGGCTGTCCGGCGGTGACACCTGTACCAGCGCCGTATCTATGGGTTGCTCGCCGGAGCGAAACAGCTTGGGCACCTCGGATAAAAAGACAGGCACATAATCCGCCTCGCCACTGGCCAGCAGGGCGCGGGTCGGGGCGCCGCCAAAGAAACAGCGATGGCGCAGATGCCCCTTGAGCTCGGGCACACTCAACGCCTCGGCTTCCTCGGTATGCAGTTGCAGCAAGGTCAGGTTCTGCCGCGTCATGGCATGCTGTGCCAGCGCCTCCAGCAAGACTCTGGGGGTGGCTCCCATAGAGTGGGTCCAGATATATTCATCATTCCCTATCAGGGATACCGCTTCCAATGCACTGGAACAAACTCTTGGCGCCATGCTGCTTCCTTATTAGCTCGGTGATTTGCTCCTAACCCTAGCCAGTTGCTTTGGGAAGGGCAATCCCTGGCGGCCAGCCAAGGCCCCTTGCCGGTGGAAAGTGGGCGCTACGCCACACTGGGCCTCAAGCCACGTCCAATTTCACAAAAATGCCGCTGCGGCGGATAAGGCGTTTACCCTCAAGGTCTCAGTCGTTAGACTAGCCGGGCCCCAGGCTGCAGCTGCAAGTTCCACTGAGTAGCTGTGCCCGGGCAGGACTCAAGTTTCAAGGAAGTAGTATGTCTCAGTTCGACAAGACCCTCAGCGTCAGCCTCAATCCAGAGGATCCCGCCAGCATTGCCCTGGCACTGCAGCAATACCGGCAACACCTGAACGACGGCAGCGCCTTTCGGCTCAATGGCTCCTTGCTGTTCAATATTGAGTTCGTCAATCAGCAGCAAAGGCCGCTTAACCGTGACGATGCCGGTGCCAACCGCCCCTTGTTGGAACACGCCCTAGATGCTGCCCGCCGGGATCACAGACTCAGCTTTTACACCGAGCCGGTACTCTTTGCCGCAGCGCTGAACTTTCCTGAGTTATTGGACGAGCTCAAGGCCACAGCCGAGGCCATGGTGGCCTTCTCCCGCCGCCGCAACGACTCCAGCGATCTCTTTATCGATGACTACAACGTCTTCGGGGTGGAAGCCCTCTACATGCTGGCCAGGCAATATCCCGAGCTGAGCCATTATCTGGCCGCCTTTCTGGTGCCTTACTGGAACTTGGAAAGCTTCTACCAACCTGTGTTACTGCTGGGCAAACTGGTGGAAGAGTTCGGCTGGCGCCGCGAACTGATCCACGCCTATCTGCACTGTGACGGCGAACAGAATCGCCGCTGCTTTTTCCAGACCACAGAGGGTAATTCAGTCAACCTCAGCCTGCTGGAACATTTTGCCCGGCATCCGGACGATTACCCCTGGTTTAAGGCGCAGCTGCTCAAACGTCTCGAACAAACGCCACTGCTGGCCTATGCCAATGAACAACCGCTTGAACAAACCCAGCCGGTACTGGAGTTCTTCTACAGTCTGGGCGACTGGCCGGTAGAGGCTGACATTGACGACACTGAACTGTGGCGGGATCGGGTCAAGCAGCAATTGATCTTGGGTCGCCGGGTAGAGGATGAAGCGCTTTCCTTGCTGGCGCAGCTGAGCGAGCAGAGCCAACCTCTGGTAATAGTGGCTGAGGCCTGGCGGGAAGACGACCGTCATAGTCTATGGCAAAACGTGGAAGAGCAGGCTCTGGCAGAGGACGATGACTGGGATCAGTATGATAGCGAGCCTGGCTCTGACTATGCCGCGCTATTTTATGACCTGGAAGAGCCGGAAGACTATCTCAGGATTGGTGAGCTGGAAGAGCTGGATGCCGAAGTGGGAGAGGCGATGCTTTGCGCGCTGGCCGAACTGCCCAAGAGCCTTGGCGCCTGCGCCTATGCCGCCTATCGCCTGAGCCGCCTGAACTCGCCGAACAGCTTAAGCCCGGAAGCCGACAAGACCAACGAGGCCGCGGCGCTGCTTCGCTGGCTGGCGCAGCATCTGCCATTACAGTTTCAGCATCATATCTTCTATGAGGGCGGAGAGTACCAAAAGAAAAGGCGTGAACATCGCCTTCTCAAGAGCTGGCTCACGGATATAGACACAGAGGGCGATGTTGCCAAGATGGCTCAAATTGCCTCTGAGATACTCTATACCAGTAAGGACGGAAAGCGTATTGCACTCTTGTGGTCCAATGCCAATAAAGGATTCCAAAACGGCTTGTTGGCACTGTATTTCCTGCTCTGCACCCCGGAGCTCGAAGCGCCGCAGTGGCAGGCCTTGAAAACCCTTGCACAAAGGCACTGGCAGCTATGGCTGACGTTGGATCCGCTACAACTGATTGAAAAAATTTATTATTGCTGGGCTGACTACGCCTTCTATCCGGCCATTGACGATGAGCATATCGAGGCCGAATTGCGGCAAAACCTGCTCAAGCTGGGTGTCAGCGAGGCGCAGCTCAATGCTCATTGCCTGCTGACAGCACAACAAGTGGCTGCCTATCGCCCGGCCGATAAACGCTTCTGGCAAAGTTATATCACCAGGCTTAGCCGGTTTGCCGAAGCCGACCCAGAGGATAACAGCATGATAGGCCGCCGCCTCTGGCAGCAACAACAGCAGCTGTTGCAAGCGCTTGACTCTGGCCGCGAGCTGCCGAGGCTGAACTTTTTTGGCCATCTCAAGGCCAACTTCCCCGAGACTCCCTTGCCGCAGGCGTTTTTCGAACTGTTTGATCTTTGCCTGCGGCAAAGCTTCAGCAAATCATTTACCGAAGAGCAGGCGCAAAGCCTCTGCCGCCAACTCAAGGCTTATCTGGCGTCGGGCGAAGGGCTTGAGCCCTTGACGCCCCAAGCCACGGCCGAGTTACAGGACTGGGTGCCTTGCCGCTCGGACGACCCCGCCGATGCGGCTGAGCTTAGCGACTTTGTCTGGCTATTGCCCGAAGCGCAGGGGCGAGGTTTGGCCCTGTTTCTCGCAGGCCTTGGAACCCAAAGCCTGTATTGGCTTCACCGGCCGAGTGTGGAGACGGCCTATGTCAACCACCTCATTGCTGAGGGTAGTCTCTCAATGGCGCAACGCTGGGAAGATCAAAGCGTAGGACACAAGCGTCACAGCGACTATGACACAGGGTTAGCCTTTCAGGTTGCCAAGGAAAACTGGGCCCTCTGCTGGCTCGACAGCATAGGCGTAGCGCCGCAGAGCACTGTCTATTTCGCCGTAAGCCAAGGCCGCGCCCCGGCGCCCTTCCTCAAACATTTGGCCGATGAGGGCCGACTGCCGGAGACCTCGCAGCTCTTGACCATAGACGAACGTGTACAACTGCTGAAGTTGCTGGCACAAGCCGGGGTTGACGCCGAGCTTTTCAGCTCCTTCCTGCAAGACGAGTCAGCCGCGGTCCGGCAACTGGCCAAAGATTTGGCGCAAGGCTCTTAAGGAAGGCATTGATAAAAAGCAGTTGGGAACCCCCCAATAAACGAGTAATAACAGGATAACTGCCGCGCCCTGACTCATGGCGCGGTCGCCGGTTGTTTAACAGGAAGTGCCTTACAGGCAGCGACCGGCAAAAGCATTAATTTAATATCAAGGAAGCAATATGTCCCAGTTCGACAAAACCCTCAGCATCAGCCTCAAGCCACAAGATCCCGCCAGCATCGCCCAGGCGCTGCAGCAATACCGGCAACACCTGCACGATGGCAGCGCCTTTCGTCTTGAAGGCTCCCTGCTGTTCAACATCGAGTTTGTCAACGAGCAACAGCAGCCACTCAGCAATGACGATGCCGGCGGCAACCGCAACTTGCTGGTGCATGCACTCAGCGCCGCTCGAGCGCACCACACCTTTAAATATTGCACTGAAGCCGTGCTGTTTGCCGCAGCGCTGAACTTCCCCGAGCTATTGGACGAGATCAAGGCAACAGCCGAGGCCATGGTGGCCTTCTCCCGCAGTCGTAACGACTTTAGCGATCTCTTTCTCGATGACTACAACGTCTTCGGGGTGGAAGCCCTCTACATGCTGGCCAGGCAATATCCCGAACTGAGTCATTATCTGGCCGCCTTTTTAGTGCCTTACTGGGATTTGGACAGCGGCTACACACCCGTGGAACTGCTGGGCAAACTGGTAGAGGAGTTCGGCTGGCGCCGCGAACTGATCCACGCCTATCTGCACTGTGATGGCGAACAGAGCCGCCGCTGTTTTTTCCAAACCGCCGAGGGTGATCCAGTCAACCCCAGCCTGCTGGAACACTTTACCGAGCATGCTGACGATTACGCCTGGTTTAAGGCGCAGCTGCTCAAACGTCTGGAGCAAACCCCGCTGCTGGCCTATGCCGATGAACAAACGCAGGAAGAAACCCAACCAATACTGGAATTCTTCTACAGCCTGGACGACTGGCCGGTAGAAGCGGAACTTGAAGACACTGAGCTGTGGCGGGATCAGGTCAAAAAGCAATTGATCTTGGGGCACAGGGTGGAAGATGAGGCGCTGGCGCTGCAGGATGCGCTCGGCGTTGAGCCCAAGGCACAGGTTGCCGAAGCCTGGCTGATGGACGACAGACTCGCCCCCTGGCAGCAGGATAAAACCGATACCGGCGGCGCCCAAACAGAGCAGGAAAGTGGCAAGAGCTCCGGGCAAACTCAAGGCGACTGCCAACTACCCAGCTTGGAAGAGCTGCCTTTTTTCCTGCTTAGCCATACCTGCAAGCAAAGTGACTTCGCACAGTTGGATGCAGCCATTGCCGATCGTCTGCCGGCGGCACTGGACAAGTTGCCGACCCACCTGGGAGGCGTTGCCTATGCCGCCTATCGGCTCGTCCGCCCCGAGTGCACAGCGGCAGAAACCCAGGCTCTGCTTGGTTGGCTGGAGCAGCATTTCCTCACTGCCTATATGCGTGTCTTCAATCGGCATGGTGGCAGCTTCAATAGCGATAATCCGCAGCATTTGACACTCAAGGCCTGGCTCACTGAGGCCAAGGAGCAGCAGGATGCAGGCACTATGGCCGCCGTTGCCGATTCGCTACTGGACAAGGATGGCGGAACCCGCGGAAGCCAGATAAGCCAGCATCAAGCGGCCTACTGGTTGTTTTTCCCGGACGATGGTTTCCAGTGCGGCCTGCTCAGCCTGTTTTTCCTATTAAATAGCCAACTGCCACAGGCTCACACCGAACTGCAGATCCTGGCCAAGCGCCACTGGCAACTGCTTTTGAAACTGGCGCCTATGGTGCTTATCAGCCGCATCAGTCAGTTTTACGCAAACTATGAGGGATATGCCGCCATAGATGATCCGCAGACAGAGCAGAGCCTGCATCAAAAACTGCTGGCACTGGGAGTCAGCGAGGCGCAGCTGGATGCCCATACTTTGCTGCAAGACAGGCGTATCGCGCGCTATGCGCCGGCCAACGAGCGCTTCTGGCAACGTTACCTGGAGCGATTGGCAAGCTTTGCCGAAGGCGATCCCGAAGATAACAGCATGATAGGCCGCAGCCATTGGCTGGCTCAGCAAAAGCTGTTGGATGCCCTAAACTATTGCGATGAAACGGCCATGCTGGGGTTTATTGCCGATCTCAAGGCCTGTTTCCCGGAGCGCCCCTTGCCGCAGCAAGCCTTTGAGCTATTTAACCTCAGCCTGCAACGTGGTCTGGAGCAAAGACTCAAACCGGCAGCGGCGAAGGCTGTCTATGACAAGTTACAGGCCTATTTGCAAAGCGGCGAAGGCTTGGAAAACCTGACACCACAAGCCTTGAAACTGCCGGTTCTACAAGGTTGGGATCCCTATAGCGATTATCGCGGCAAGGTTGGCGTGGCAGACTTTGTCTGGCTGTTGCCTACCGAGATGGGAGAGCGACTGGCACTGTTTCTCAGCGGTCTTGGGAAACGAGGGCTGCACTGGTTGGGCTGTCCCAGTGTCAGGGAAGCCTATGTCAACCATTTGGTTGCCGAAGGCCATCTGAATATGGCCGAGCGTTGGCAGGATGAAGCGCTTGGGCACTCAAGCATAGGCGATGTCGATGTGAGCCTGCAGCTTGAAGCCGACAAGGAATTCTGGGCGCTACTCTGGTTGGATAGGATAGGTGTGACGCCACAGGCCACTGTGTATTTTGCCATGCACGAAGGGCGGCAACCTGAGTCTTTCATTATTCACTTGGCCAGCCAGCAGCGGCTGCCGGATATGTCCAAGCTGCTGACCGCAGATGAGCGCAAACGCCTGCTGGAAATCATCGCCAAGTTTGATTGTCTGACCGAAGAAAACGCAGAGCCATTCAAGCAAGACGAGTCGAGCGTCGTCAAGCGTGTGCTGGGCAAGTTGTTTTAAGGCTAAAGAGGCGTTGCCGATTAGCGCGGCAACGCCTCTTTGAGATAGTCTCAGCTGCCTTTGAGTGAGCGCAGGAACAAACCTATGCCACCTGTCAGCAATACCAGGATCACCAAGAGATCAAAACTGCTCATGCTGCGCAGGCTAAAGTGAATGGTAGAGATCACCCCGAAGATCATCGCTGTGATAGAGCCAATCGCCAATAACCAGCCAAGAATATTCTTGCCGTTATAGAAAATCATCCCAACCCCCAGAATAAAGGGCACCAGGATCATACCACCTGTGATCCCCCACTGGCTGCCAAACGCGGGGACACCATACAAGCGGGTGCCCAGACCAAAACTGCTGGATACCCTAATGGCGTTGAGCAGCATGTAACCACCACCACACATCATGATAAGGCCAATAAAAAATTGACCGACACCGCCGGAACTCCCTCCCGCTCCATTCATGTAAAACATCCTATATTCAATTGATTTATGCGGCGAAAATTCTAGCCGTTTTAGGCCCGGGCGGCAAACCGGGCCATAAGGTTACGAGTCGCGGCCGTTGAGGCGTTCAATAATCTGCGCCTTGGCTTCTTCCTGCGCCTGCTGCGCTTCCTCTTCCTGTTTCTGCCGCATCAGTTCGTTGAAGGTAATACGGGCAGCCTGAGCTTGCTCCGAGGCTTGCAGCTTACGTTCCTTCGCCGCCATGGCTTCATCTGTGAGGCGCTGCAACTCGGCAAGTGACTCATCGGGCGCATCCCCCAACTCCAGGTGCGACTCACTGCGGCTCAAGGCTTCACGGCGCAGCTGTTTTTTCAGCTCCCAGATGGCATCCAGGGCTTCACGCTCGGCGTCGGCGGCTTCAATGGCGCTGTCCCGCAATTGCTCAAACTTGGCCAGCGCCTGGCCTTCACGGCTCCAGGGATCGACCTCAGGCAGATCCGAAATATTAATCACGGGATCCTCGTAACCATCCTGATGACTCAGGTCCAACATGGCCGCCTTGACCCCGGACATCATCAGCATCACGGCTATCACCAAGAGTGGCAAACCACCAACGATAGCCGCTGTCTGCAAGGTAGCGAGCCCACCCATAAACATCAGTACCGAAGGCATAAAAGACAGAGTAAAGGCCCAGAACAAGCGGTTCCAGCGCAGTGGTTCCTCGGTGACATTGTTTTGCACCACAGACGCCAGAATATAAGAGATGGAATCAAAGGTAGTAGCGGTAAAGATGATACACAGGAGGGTGAAAACAGCGATCACCAGATAGCTGAACGGCAACTGCTCCAATACGGCGAATATCGCCCTGGTCGCCCCTTGATCATTGAGGATCGCCACCACATCCAGCTCACCGGATAATTGCAACGACAAGCCGAAGTTACCCAAGATCATAAAGTACATGGCACAGCCCAGAGAGCCGAAGAAAATCGAGCCGGCCACCATCTGTTTGATGGTTCGGCCACGGGAGATCCGCGCCACAAACAGTCCCATGCTGGGGGCAAACACCAACCACCAGGCCCAATAGAAGATGGTCCAGTCCTGAGGGAAGTGGGTGTTCTCAAAGGTGCCCAAACCACCGAAAGGCTCGGCCCAGGTCGCCATGATAAAGAAGTTGCTCAGCATCCGCCCCAGAGAGTCCAGGCCGGTTTCCAGCATAAAGATGGTTGGACCGGCAAACAGAATAAATGCCAGCAGCGCCAGCGCACCCCAGAAGTTGATATTACTCAGCACCTTAATGCCTTCATCCATCCCCTTGTAGGAGGAATAGGCAAACAGCGCTGTGCACAAAAGTAATACGGCTATCTGACTGCCTGTGGTCGATGGCAGATCAAACAGGTAACTCAGGCCTTCGTTGATCAGTGGCGCCGCCAACCCCAGAGTGGTAGCCGCCCCACCGAGCAGACCGAAGATAAACAATACATCGATAAACTTGCCGAGCTTACCGTGACTGCGGCCTTCACCTATGACAGGCATCAAGGCCGCCGACACCTTGAGCACTGGTTGCCTGCGAACATAAAAGAAGTAAGCGATGGGGATGGCCGGGATCAAATAGATGCTCCAGGCGATGGGCCCCCAGTGGAATATGCCGTAAGTGGCGGCCCAGCGCACGGCTTCTTCACTGCCGGCTTGAAGCTGGAACGGCGGGTGTTGATAGTAATAGGCCCACTCAATAGTCCCCCAATAGAGGATGCTGGCGCCTATACCACCGCAAAACAGCATTGCCGCCCAGGAACCTGTGGCAAACTCGGGTTTTTCATCGGCATCGCCGAGCTTAATCTGACCGATATCCGAGAAGATGATATAAATCATGAAGAAGAATGCCGCCAAGCCGAGCGACAGGTAAGCAAAACCCAACTTATCCGTCATAAACGCCTTGGCCACGGCTATCCATTCGGCGCCTTCTGCAGGAAATAGAGCCAGCGGGATCACCACCGCGAGCAGCAAGCCCAGGGCGCCAAAGAAAGTGGTTTTATCTATGAGTTCGAAGTGTTTTTTCATATTTTTGCTCTTCTGTTCGTCCCCGTTCGGGAGCTGGGGCCGCTGCTGGACCCATGCCGGATAAAATAGGCGCAAGTGGCCATTCAGTCGATTATCTTTATCCGGAAAACGTACGAAAAGTGACGTAAATCAATAGGATGTTACATGATGAGATGTTTGTGTCCAGCTTGTATGAATTGCTGAATCGCTCAGTCGTTGCTGATTAAAGCGCCTAAGACCATAAGGATTTATGCTCTTGATTGCAAGTTTGCCCAGTCTGGGAGGTGTCATTCATAAAAGCCAAGGGGCCCACAGTCACAGGGGCCCCATACAGACAAAGTACCAACAACCGGCAGAATCTGGCTGTCAGTCTGCCGCTTCGCTACTGCTTCAGCTTCATCCAGGCGGCCTGGGTTTCACGACTGCTTCTTGGGTCCTTTGGCACCAGCCAAAGCAGCATCATATTCAGCAGTGAAGTCGAGAGCATAGCTCCCCAAAGCAGCATGAGAGAGAGTGTGATAAGGATGTAACTGGCGTAGGAGTCCATAAAGGACAGGGCCAGACTGATCACCACACCACTCCCGGGTAATAACAGCAGAGTAATAAACAGCATCAAACATACCGTCTTGGCGACTGACCACCCCAGATTACGAGCCCTGCGACTGATAATCCTGTAGCCGAAATAGAGGCTGGGCAGTAACCAAAACATGATGAGCGTCCCTGTCCCCTGCCCTTCAAGCCGCAGCAGAGAGCGCAACGCAAAAGAAGGGGAACCGGAAGTTTGCACCATAAAGATTAGACATCCGAGAAACAATCCGTTGCAGATCCCCAGTATCATGCTGCTGCGAAAGAAAGCCAACGCCGGCGTCTGACGATCGGGATCGCACCCCTTACGATGAGCCAGTAAAGGGTGTTCCGGTTCAACTTTTACCAAGGGAGAACGAAACAGGTAAATCAATAACTGCGCCACCAGCCAAACAACAGCGCAGCCCAAGGCAAACATCAAGCCAAGCCAAGGCATAGTCTTGTCAAACTGGATCATGCTCAGTAGCGTTGGATAAGAGAAGCCGAACAGGATGTTCACCAATGCCAGAGGCACACCGCCCAAATACCCGAACGCCCGTCGACCAATAGCAATATGCGCTGCCAGCAACCCCGCACCTATGCTGAGTTGTAGCCCAGTTGCCAAGATAGCCAACAGTGAAATAAAGAAGTCGACCTCTTGGATTGCCAGCAGCAGTGAAGGTGAGAACATGTACACCAGTTGCCACTGATAATGGATAGCCAGTATGGGCAGCAGCGCAATAAAATAGCGACTCCGGTCGCGGGCTTTTTCCGCCCCGCCAAACTCTGGCTGAACAAAGAGATCGCTAATCACCCTCGCCATGCTGTTGGCCGATTGTCTCAATCCCATTCCTCATCCTCCTCGGTATCAGAGTGCAAGCTCAAAAATGCTTGCCATTCAGGGCGGTCGCCATGGCGCAGACTCAATTGATACAAGGCATCGCCTTCACCACCAAAGAAGTTTTCATGGTCAACATCCAGTGCATTGCCGTATTCGGTAATAAGAGGCAGGTACTGCACATCCTGTAATCCCAACTGCAAGGCACAACTGGCCAGCGGCGTCCCCCAGTTGGCGCCATCACATTGATCACTGCCGTCAAAACCGCGGCAAAACTGCTGCAGAATTTGCGCCATCAGCGGCAAGGCTTCGGCATGACAGGCTGAACGTTGGAAAAAACGGGCCTCATCCCATTGCTGTTTACCATCGGTAAACCTAAAGGCCAAGGTCTTGCCGTGCAACAGCTTGCTGCAATCCTGAGTCAGTGACTGCAGTTGGCGCAGCGCGTCGAGTTGGCCTTCGGTACTTTCGAGATCGGCAACCTTTATCAGCGTATGTCCAAAGCATTGCAGCGCCTGGCGCTGCGCCTCACTCAGCCTCCAGTTGTGCTGCCAGTGACAGGACTCCAGGGATAACGGGATAGGGCTGCCTTGCCACTGTGCAGGCTCAGGGAAAGGGCAGCGCAGCAGTTCTTCGCGATCCGAGAAGATCAACTCTGTACCTACATGCAGCAGTTGCCCCTTTGCCAAGAGGGTCAAAGGCGGCGTTTGCGGATCCAATGCCAACCTGACCACCAAACCATCAGACCAACTCAGCCACAGCCCATCGGCCTGCCAGATAGAAGTATCCAACTGTTCGAGATGGAAAAGCGCATCCTCTTCGTCTTCACAAAGCCGCACAACTCCGGCCTCCGAGCACTCACCATTGTCGAGATTGAGCCATTCAACTCCAATGACAACACCCGCATCTGTCTCTCGAATCACTGGGATGGCCGCCAGGGCTCGTTGCGGACAAACAGCAATCGCCCCAGGTTCAGGGTCCCATTCAAGCACCGAATCGTCCAGGAGAAATACCTTGAACTTCACCCCTTCTCCCTGGATATCAATGCGAACCATGTAGTGCAGTTCTTCGTCTTCATCTATGACATGCATAAGCAGGCTGTTGTCCGGCCCGGCATAAAGACGTTGATTGAGATTGGTGTTATTCAAACAAAAGTAAGGCCCATCTTCATCCAGATAGTCATAACCACCGCCAAAACAATCTTCGTCATACAGCTGGGCTGAAATCTCGCTGACAGCGCTAACTTCAGGAATAAGAGGCAGGCGTTGCAAGGTTAAGTCCGTATCCTTGTCCATCTCATAAAACAGCACCAGCAAGGCATCACCATCACTGTTGACAACACCCTGTACACTACCAAATTTGCTTTTATAATCATGCAGTAAACGGCATTGCTGCTGCGAGGGATCGTACAGATAGAAAGCGCCAAATTGGTTGCCAAAAACACAGGCGCCATCCCGGGTTTGCCCTTTCAGGGTCACCAGTCCCTTGGATGAACTCAACTCGGCAGCCCAAAGCAGTTCGGTGCCACCTTCATCGAACGGACGCATCTGCAATAGATGGAGAACCGGGCCACCTATATCAGACTTTACTTTCAGCAACCTGGGTCCCAATTCGCTGGCCCGAGCGTATCTCTCTGGATACGGGGCAAAATCCAAAATCTCAATCACAAAACAACCCTTTGTTATTTATGATAATTACCTTTAGTTAATCATCATTTCATTGATAATCGTCTTCATCCTGACGGCTCATTTCATATGGCAAGCGGCGGTTAAAGTCCTCGCCGCCAGGGGTATCGGCATACTTGCCGAGCAAGGTATCCAGATTGCCATCCTGT
Organism: Shewanella sp. YQ_9; assembly: GCF_043103185.1. Classification (NCBI taxonomy): domain Bacteria; kingdom Pseudomonadati; phylum Pseudomonadota; class Gammaproteobacteria; order Alteromonadales; family Shewanellaceae; genus Shewanella; species Shewanella sp. YQ_9. Next base: position 217,585 of record NZ_JBICJO010000076.1, on the reverse strand, counting down.
TGGAAAAACAGCTCATGATCGACATCGATACAGTTGAGGTATTGGGCCACCAGCGGCAGATATTGGCTGCCGGCCAATCCCAATTGCAACGCACAGTCGGCCAGCGCCGGCTTGCTGATGTGTGGATCGCTGTAACAGTAATGGAGCCGCTCATTGGCAATGAATAGCCCCAGCAGACGCGCCATATAGTTCCGGCCTTCCAATTGGAGGGCCACAGCCTCAAAGAAGCGCGCCTCATCCCAGCTTTCGTCGGCATCATAAAAACCGAGGCGCAAGTCTTTACCCGACTTGAGCGATTCAAAATCTGTCAATGCCCGCAGCACCAGCTTGTCCAAGGCCTCAAGCCTCGCACTCGCTGACTGCAGATCCCTGACTTCGATTCGCGAAAAACCAAGCAAAGGGGGAACTGTATCCTGCACCTGGGCCTGGGCATGGAAGCTGCTCCATTCTGTCTGCTGTAATTGCACAGCAAAGCTCGCGTCCATGGCGGCGGGCACTTGGTTCATCTGGCTGGCCAGATCCAAAGTGGGGTTGGGATTGACGCGCCACAGATAATGCCAGTCGGTCAGCAAAGCTCCTTTGCCGAGGAACTTCATGCCCTCCTCGTCGTATAAGTCATCTTCGCCATCCGGGAGATACAGGGGTGAGCGCCACTGCCCGTCCAGAGAAACCTTGCGGGTCGCGCCGCCATGCCAGCCAAGCCAAAGCGCCGCTTCGTCATTGCAGTAGGCAATATCATCCAGCTGTAGCCAGAAACGCCCCTGCGCCTCTTGCCAGTCGAGATTGTCGACATCGGCCGGGGCCATCAGCATGTCGGCGTCATCGGCCAGTTGCTCACGGGTAAATTGACGCACGCAAAAACGGCCTATCTCGCGGCCAAGGCGCAAGTCGATGCGCTGCAACTGATACGCCAGCGCCTCGGTTTCAGCATCGGCTACCCGGCTCAACTCCATGGCCGGCAGGGTAAGCTCACCACGCTCACTGTCCAGCGCTAGGGCACACTCCCAGAGCGCTTCATTCCCCGGCGGATTGGGCAGAGGCATGGCCGCCACCTGCAAGGGCTCGGAATAACGGCCCTGCCATTGAACTTGGTTAATGCTACTACCTACGGGGTTACTACCTACGGGGTCACTGCCCACGACAGCCATAGGGTCCAGCCGCAGCAAAAACTGCCAGGCCTGGGGCCGACGACGCCTACTGCGGTGACAATGCAGGATCAAGCAGTTATCCGGCCCGGCATAGAGGCGATCGGTAAAACTCAGCCCCATGCTATCCGGCAGTCCGGTCTCATCGACCTCGGCCCAAGGGCTGCCCTGATTATCCACCTCATCATTCAGCTGCATGGCAGCCGAGGGCGAGAGGTCCCTGTCCTCCAACCAGTACCAGAGCGTTAAGTCATAACAGCAGCGCCGGTCATTTTCGCCCAGTGATGCCAGGGTTCGGCCATCACTCAATACCGCGACTTTGAGATATTCCATCCCGGTATGAGCCAAAAACTCCTGCTGCCGACGCGCCAGATCCACCAAGTAGATACAGCCCTGCTGATCCCAGATAACGCAGCTCTGCTCACGCCCCGGCACCCCATGGAAACAGCCACTGACCTGCATAGTGCCCTCGGCCATGGGAAAGTCTGTGCTCCAGACGAGCCGATAACCCGAGCCTGTATCTGCCGCTTCATAGAGATACAGGCAAGGGCAGCCATTGTCCGCATCGATGTAGATGAGTTTCCCGTCGCCAACCGGCGAGCATGTGAATGACATATTTCCTCGTTCTTCAGATCATAGGGCTCTGGCTTTAAGCTGGGGCGATACACTTGAGACAGAGCCACACAAAGCGTGTTGTTGCATTGAACTCAGTCCAGATAAGCCCCATCCTCGAGGCGAAGCTCGGCAGGTAAGAGGTCGTAAAACTGCTTACCCTCCAGGGTATCGGCATACTTCTCCAGCAAGTCATGCAAATGGCCGTCCTGCTGGAAAAACAACTCATGATCCAGATCGATACACTTAAGGTAGCGCGCCACCATAGGCAAAAATCGACTGTGACTCAAACCCAGTTGCAACGCACAATCTGCCAGCGCCGGCTTACCCAGTGCCGGGTCACTAAAGCAGTTGTGGCATGATTTGTCGCGTATGAATGAGAGCAGCAACTGCAACATCAGATTCCAGGCTGGCTCCTGAGTCACGACGGCTTTAAAAAATTGCGCTTCATCCCAGCTCTCATCGGCATCATAAAATCCAAAGCGCAGGTCTTGGCCTGATTTGAGAGATTCATAACCACGCAAGGCCTCGCTCATCAAGGTCGTCAGAGCCTCGAGTCTGGCACTCTCGGATTGCAGATTGTTGACCTCAATCCGTTTATATCCAAGTAGAGGGTGGATCTCCTGCGGTTCTGCAGTTGCACTATTTAAGCTGCGCCAGTATTCGCTGCTTGTAGCAATGTCGCAGCTCGCTTCCATGGCAGCCGGTTCAGTATCTAGCCGGCTGGCCGCATCCAAGGCTGGATTGGGATTGAAACTCCACAGATACTCCCAGTCGGTCAGCAAAGCGCCACTGCCGAGCAGATTCATTTCATCGGCATGGTATAAATCACGCTTGCCATCGGGGAGATAAAGGGGCGAGCGCCACTGCCCGTCCAGAGAAACCTTGCGGGTCGCGCCGCCATGCCAGCAAAGCCAAAGCGCCGCTTCGTCGTTGCAGTAGGCAATATCATCCAGCTGTAGCCAGAAACGCCCCTGCGCCTTTTGCCAGGCCAAATTGTCTAAATCGGCCGGGCCCAACAGCATGTCGGCATCGCCGGCCAGTTGCTCGTGGGTATAATGACGCACACAAAAACGCCCTATCTCGCGGCCAAGGCGCAAGTCGATACGCTGCAACTGATACGCCAGCGCCTCGGTTTCAGTATCCTGCGCCCGGCTTAACGTCATTGCCGGCAGGATAAGCTCGCCGCGCTCACTGTCCAGCGCCAGGGCACACTCCCAGAGTGCCTCGTTTCCTGGCGGAGTGGGCAGAGGCATGGCCGATAATTGCAAGAGTTCGGGATAACTTCCCTGCCATTGAACTTGGCTAAGAGCACTGCCCACAACAGCCATGGGGTCCAACCGCAGCAGGAATTGCCAAGCCTTCGCCTCATCGCGCTCACTGCGGTGACAGTGCAAGATCAAACTGTTATCCGGCCCGGCAAAGAGGCGATCGGTAAAACTCAGCCCCACTCTGTCCGGCAGTCCGGTCTCGTCGACCTCGGCCCAAGGGCCGCCCTGATTATCCACCTCATGGTTGATACACTGAACGGCCGAGGGCACGGGAGCATCGCCATCCCGCCAGTGCCAGAGACAGACTTCGTAGCAATAACTAGACTTATTTTCACCCAATAATGCCAGTGTTCGGCCATCACTCAATACCACGACTTTGAGGTTTGCTATCCCAGTTTCGGCGAGTAGTTGCTGCTGCCGTTGCGCCAGGTCCACCAAATAGAGACAGCCCTGCTGATCCCAGATAACGCAGCTCTGCTCACGCCCGGGTACTCCCTGAAAACAGCCACTGACCTGCATAATGCCCTCGGCCTTGGGAAAGTCTGTGCTCCAAATGAGCCGATAACCCGAGCCCGTATCTGCCGCTTCATAGAGATACAGGCAAGGGCAGCCATTGTCCGCATCGATATAGATGAGTTTACCGTCGCCAACCGGCGAACTTGTGAATGACATACTTCCTTATCCTTTTCTCATAAATGACAGTTACTTATAGTCATCATCGTCGTCAAATTCGTCATAGTCGCCTTTCTCGGCCAGCTTAAACTCCGGGTCGTTATAGGGGCTTGGGACCGCCGCCAGGAAAGCCGCCAACTCTTGCGAGCCCTGATGTTCGGCAAAGATCACTTTCAAGGTGCGATTGATATGAAATGGATGCACAGGCAAGGCGCTGAGAACATTGAAATAGTCCGCGAGTTGCGGCAGTGCCTGCCTGTGCTGGCTGAGCGCCAAGGCAGCCTCGGCCAGCACTGGCTGCCCCTTGGCTCCCAGCAAACATCTGGCCTGGGGCAGACGGCAGTATGCCGCCAGGATGGCCGCTATCAACTCAGGCCCCTGCTCCAGACGCACGGCATAGTGGAAGAAGTCGTATTCACTGTGCCGATTCCCCAAACCATCGACAAAGGCAAACCAAAGCCTGCCAGGCTCAGTAACTGCACTATGAGTTATTTTCTGCTTCAAGCGGTCAAGCCAGCCGGCTCTGGTTGTTACTGAGGCTAAGGGCGCTCCGCACGCCTCCCCCAGGCTCTGCTCCAATTTGGGGAGCACTGCCAGTAGCTGCTGCAAGAGTTGCAGCCTGCCTTGATTTGATGTCAGATCGTCACAATAGAGAGTCACCCTGCCACTGGGGCAAGGCTCGGCCTGCAGTTGGCTGGGAATTTGCAGCGGCTTGGGTTGATAGCTGCAGCAATTGAGCGGGCACTTTTGCTGTTCGGCAGCCAGCAGGCTCTGGGGCACAGCAGCTTGAGAGTCGATGTCGACCGAGTAGTGACTGGGCTCATCGAGATCACCGAATGCCAACCAGAGCCGCCCTTGGTTAACCCCCTTAATCATGACCAGATCACCACCATAGTGGCTCAAGGGGCGCCACTGCCCCGCCGCATCTTGGCTGCCCAGTTGGTACAGAGGGGAAAGCCTCTCGCCCTTCGATGACACCTTTTGCATCACCCCCCCTTTCCAGCCCAGCCAGAAGACTTGCTCCTGCTCGCAAAAATAGCTGCAAGTCAGGCTGTTGATCAGTTGCTGCCACTCGTCGTTATCCTGATGGGATATCTCTCCGGCGGCAATCCGCTCCAGCGCCTCCTGAACCGTTTCGGCATCATATTCATCACAGATATCGGCCATGGCCGGCAAACGCACCCCGGCATCGATTTGACGGCCGAGATTCATATCTATCAGCTGCAACCTGGCTTCGTAACGCACAGGCTCGCCCTCGGTCTGATGACGGCTCACGCCATCGGCGGCCAGGGTAGTGATAAGGCCGTTGGCACGGTTCTGAAACCAATAATCCTGCGGTGAAACCTGCACTGGAGCCGGTTTCCCCGGCAGAGGCTGTTCGGACCAGGTTTCGTTTGACGGGTCAAAATACACCAGTTGCTGAAAGCGGAAGCGATAACCGCCATGCTCATTGCGACCATAAAAGGCCACGCGTCCATCCCGGGTCAGAATCAGTGACTCAGGCTCGATTTCGGCACTCACAGGCCAATGCTGCACCGGCTCCATGGCCGCGAGATCGACCTTGAGCAAGCTGTGGCCGCGGCGCGCAGCGACGCCCACCCGCCCGACCACCCACAGGGTCTGTTTGTGGCTATCGAGCCAGGCCCCGGGGGTTCCGGAGATTTGTAAATCCAGCACCTGCTCACAACTGCGCGCCTGATAATCGCAGACAAAAAGCAGTCCATTTTGGCCCAAGGCCAGGAAGCGAGTGTCATCCAGCCATTGCAACAAGGCCAGCTCGCCATCCTCGGTTCCCGGCAACTCACATTGCCACAACAGGGTGTCGGCCTCATCAACGCTCTGGATAACCTGAATAAGCTCAGGGCCGATAAAAAACAGCTTGGCCTGTTGCAGGCGGATATTGGTTCTTACATTGGCATTCATTGAGTTATTCCTGTGATTTGCAATCAGGCGGGGGAAATCGGCCAGGGCAAATCCTGGACAAAACGGCGATATTGGCGGCTCTTGAGCAGCCCCTGGCCGTGACGCCGTTGAATAAGCGGCACTGAGTGCTGTTGATGGAAGGCGGCGCCTGGACCATCAGCCAGCATATTGAAGTAACGGGCCAACAAAGGCAGATAAGCTATGTCATCACCGGCCAGCGCCAGCACTGTGTCCGACAAGGCCGGCTTGTCGGCGCCGCTGCGCAGACTTGCCGCATCGGGATAGGCCAGCAGCTTCTCAACGGCTTCGGCCAACAGCTCGGCACCGCCCGGCACAACTATCAGCGCGGCCACAAACTGCGCCTCGGTCCATTCACTGCCATTTCTGTCATTAAAGCGCCACTCCAGGCGCTCACCCTTGGCACTGTTTGGTAAGTCGGCCAGACGGCTGACCATCTCTTTGGCGCTGGCCAGCAAACACTCCCCCATTTCCAGATAATCGGCCTCAATAATATTGAGCCCCGCCTCACCATGGGCCTGGCTCTGCTGCTCACTCATCACTAATTCAGGTTTAGGCCAGAAGTAACAGGGCAAACTCTGGCAATCGGCGTCCCCTGGCAGCATGGGCGTGACAGTACTGGTATCCAGTGCATATATCTCGAACCCCACCAGCAACAAACGATTGGCCGTGGGTGAGGTCAATTGATAGTCATAGTGGTCAAAGGCAACCAGGGCAAAGGGATTGGCTTCGTCGCCGGGGAGTGGGCATTCGTTGGCGCGATAGCGAGGCGACAACGCCTTGAGGCGGAAGTGTTCCTCTGGTGCCAGATAGCCCTTAATCAGCTCGCCACTACGCAACCTCAGCCAAAAAGCGGCTTCATCCCGGCAAAGACGGATACCACTCAGCCCGTCAGACAGGCTTTCGAGCGCGTCAGTCAGCTCTTCTTCATCACAGGCATCTTCACCGCTCCTGAGCGATTCAAGCAAAGTGGAAAACTCATCCGGATCCAACAAGCCATCATGGCTGTCAAACCAAAACACCGGCTGTTGCCAAAGCACGTCAAGGGATTCGAGTGCCACCAGTTGCAACTGCAACCCAATGCGTGGACTGTCACCGCTCTCATCCAACAGACACTCAGAAACCGGCAATAAGGCCAACTGCCGCTCAGGGCAAAGGTGTATGCTCGGGTAACGGCGAGCTTTAAGCAGCGGTTTGCCCTCAATCCGGTGAAATTGGCTCTGGCCATCGACCACATTGGTGCACCAGAAGCCATGCTCTCGCTGCGCCAGAGAGTCGCATTCACGTTCATAGAATAAAAAACAACCGTCTCGGCGCCGCACCATGGTGCTGCCAAGGCGGCGATCATCCAGATATTCAGGCAAGCAGATATCCTTAATCGGCCGCCAGTCGGCCAGCGACCAGCCCAGAAGACAGGGATATTCATCATCCCCTCTTGGCTGCTCGGCCACATACCAGAACTCGCCTCTGTCTTTATCCAGCCAACCATGACCATAGATGCCGACATTTGGCAGATTGACCATCAGCCAAGGTCCGGTTTCGATATCACCGGCATAGATCTGCCCGGAGCAGGTGGCGACCACAAATTCACTGTCGCTGTAGAAGGCGCTCAGCACCACTTTATTCTCGGCCTGGGGCAACTCATACTGCCAAAGCAATTGCTGACGGCCGTCAGCCAGCGGCGTCAACAGCTGCAACTGCGGGGCACCGACCTGCTTCGGGGAATGTAAAATCAATTTGGCAGCTGTCATTTGAGACTCCTGTTGTTAACAGTAAAGAGATAGCCGAGCCCGTAAATCGAAACGGCATAATGAGATAGCCCAAAGGCACCCATCAAACATAAAACCAACTTGGCATGGCTAATGGGGCTTGCCTGGTGCGTATGCAGAGCAAATAAAGGGGAAGGTAACGCTTGGCCTAGATTAACCAGAAGCCTAATGGGAAACTGAACGACAATAGCAGTTTTCAAAACAATCCTTTTCGATGGCCTTAAGGCCTGGGCCCATCCAGGGCTCGCTGATATAAATTCGGCAGGAAGCATAGTGACTATTGGCACACCGGATACAACCGGCGCCGCACATATGGCTTCCTTGGTGGAGAGGTGAATTCTGACGATTATGCCGCCCCATGACAAGCTTGAATGCCAATAAAGTGATGCGAGTCAATAGGGAAGAAACAAAATTTATACAAGAGTCTAACCGGAGAAGACTCATCCGATACCGATGGAGAATAGCGAACAGAGAGCAACCACATTCGGCTGCTCTATCGTTTCAATGAGGCTCAATCTGGAACAAACAAATACTGTAGCGTATTTCAGGCAAATCTGTCGTCGGAAAGGGTTTGCAGTGGATCTTTGCCCTGTTCATACCAACCATCACGGGTATTTTGCACGCAATCAAATGCCTGAATATAAGGCTTGATATCTATGATAGGGGTGCCGTTGAGCATATCGATTCCCTTAACATGAATGCGGTTGCCCTCCAGCCGGTCGATTTCCAGTATCGACAGGCCTATGGGGTTGGGGCGCTTGGGCGAACGGGTAGCAAATACACCGCGCAGTTGGTTATCGAGAAAAGGTTTAACCTTGAGCGCGCCCTGCTTGCATTGATGCAGATGAAACAGCACATAAACATGAGAAAAACCATCGAGGTCCGCCAGCCCTTCGGCATAGTCGGGATGGATCACCAAAACCCCTTGATTATCGGCGACCTTGCTGCCCTGAATCGGCATGTTGGCCAGTTCTGTGTACTGGGTTTCGGCGTGGCCTATGGCGGTAAAGCTGACAACTTGCATAACAACTCCGTTGCAAATACAGAATTGCAGTCTACCTCAGCTTGGCAAAGGGGTCTTCAAAGCAACTCACATTCTTAGGGAAGTGCTTCTTGCAAAGGACTAAGGCCATTTGCGGCTTACAGCCTTGCATCCAGACTTATAAGCCGATGCAGAGCACACATGGTATTTGTTTGCACCTTCCTTAGGGCAGGCTCAGTAAGGTCTCGCCGTGAAAGTACTGTTTTCTGAGACTTTTGACCTCTTCAGAGTTCAACACCTGATCCAAATTAGCTTGAAAGCGCATTACCAGTTCAGGCGGCACCTTGGCACTGAAGGCAAAGCACAAGGGCCTGTGACTCACCTTGACCAAGGGTTGCATTATCTCGGGGTCGTAGCCCCCGCGTCTCAGAGTGCTGAGTAAGGTTAACCTATTGCTGGACAGCAAGCTGGCCCGGCCGCTGTTGAGCACCTTGACTGCCTGCTCCAGGCTACTGGTACGTACCAAAAAAGCCGGATCGAAACCCTGGCTCAGCAGCAACTGCTCGCCGACATCTTCCCTGACGGTTGCCACCAGCAAATGCTTGGCATCCTCCAACTTGGTCAGCGCAGGCGCTGAGCGTTTGAGCGCATAGAGATTCAGCTCCAGGGTGCCAAGGCTGCAGGCCCATTGAAACAGCGGTTCCCTCACCTGAGTACGGGTTGTGGAAAACAGCACCACGTTATCGCGACTCCCCAACATATAGTAACCACGGGCCCAGGGCAGAAGTTCTATGGTCTGGGGCTCTGTACCTGTCCGCCGCCAAACGGCCCGCAGCACATCGGTGGCAAATCCGGATACTTCCCCATTATCCAGGCTGAAGTTATAGGGTGGATACTCTTCCGTGAGATATCTGAGTTGACCAAGCCCCACGGCAGCCTGAACGCTGCAACAATAGAGCAATAGCGGAAGCAGCAAGCGCATAACTATCCCCCGAGACAACAGTATCTATTAAGTGTTGTCAAAGGCGGCTCAATATACAAACCCGGGTTTTAATGTTTAGTAAGCTGTTGTATTCATATGTTTTTTAACAAAACCGTTCGAAAGGAGAGTCCTGGCATTCAGCAAGCCATGTCAGCAGCCCGTAAAGGGCTTGAATTATTTTTCACGACGCCTTGAGCATGGAACACACTTAAAGGCTCTCAAAATGTCGATTTCCCCCCTTAAAATCGCGATTTAAGCACTTCTCAAAACCATGATTTTAAAGGTTTTATTTTTAGTGATATTCCAGAGTGCCGATGTTAGCCTGCAAAGGTTTTTGGGAAGGCGCCAACAAAACCCCTGCTTGTCTGCATAGGCAGAGCTAGCAAAGAGAGTTAGCGCCCTCCCTGGTTAAAGGAAGCCGTATGGATATTATTGATAAAGTTTTTCAGCAAGAGGATTTCTCACGCCAGGATTTGAGTGACAGCCGTTTTCGCCGCTGCCGCTTTTATCAGTGTGACTTCAGCCATTGCCAGCTAAGGGATGCCAGTTTCGAGGATTGCAGTTTCATTGAAAGCGGCGCCGTCGAAGGGTGCCACTTCAGCTATGCCGATCTGCGCGATGCCAGTTTCAAGGCCTGCCGCCTGTCTTTGGCCAATTTCAGCGGTGCCAACTGCTTTGGCATAGAGTTCAGGGAGTGCGATCTCAAGGGCGCCAATTTTTCCCGGGCCCGTTTTTACAATCAAATCAGCCATAAGATGTACTTCTGCTCGGCTTATATCTCAGGCTGCAACCTGGCCTATGCCAATTTGAGCGGCCAATGCCTGGAAAAGTGCGAGCTGTTTGAAAACAACTGGAGCAATGCCAACCTCAGCGGCGCTTCCTTGATGGGCTCCGACCTCAGCCGCGGCACCTTCTCCCGCGACTGCTGGCAACAGGTAAACCTGCGGGGCTGTGACCTGACCTTTGCCGATCTGGATGGGCTCGACCCCAGACGTGTCAACCTCGAAGGGGTCAAGATCTGTGCCTGGCAGCAGGAGCAACTGCTGGACCCCTTGGGAGTCATAGTGCTGCCGGATTAGTTCAAAGACAGACTCAAGCGACAAGCGGGCAAATATCACTTGAGTTCCCGCTTGCAACAGGGCAGATTCAGCTATAGCAGAGCATAACCGCCGAAATGCCGTTTCTCTGCTGTCGCAGCCGGCGTTATACCTTCCCTTCAAAGGAGGCATTATGAAGACTCAACTGCAAGCTGAACTGACCCAGGTCAAGCGCTCTTTGGTAATCACTCAACTGCTTGGGGCCCCCGGCATGTTGCTCATAGGCCTGGCACTCTATGGCCTGGTTGTCGCCGAAGGTGATGCCTTCGCCCCGGCGCTCAATAACCCCATCAACTGCTATCTGCTGATCGCCATAGGCTCGGCCATCGCCCTCTGGGAGGCGTTGAAGGTCATCAAGCTCTCCAAAAAACAAACGCAGATCCTCAAACAGTTGGACGAACTCAACTAAGCCTCAATACCGGCAGGCCACCAACAGCCTGTTATCAGGAGAAAAGCCCATGGAACTGGAAATCCAAGTCACTTTTCGCACTGGAGACAGCATAAGAACCCGGCGTTACAAGAGTGAGCAAGGTGCCCTGCGCGGCATTTGGAAATGGCTCAGCAAGCATCAGGACAAGGCCGATATTCAGGCCAGCTTCTTTTCCCCCGAACTCGGCCACCGCGCCTTTGAGCATCCGGAGCAGCTCAGCGAGTTCGAGCCCAAAACCATAGATAACTTTTATCAATCCAGAGCCTGGCTGGCACTCAGATATCAGGTGCTGCAAACTCACGAACACAAATGTGTAGAGTGCAATCGCACTAAAGCCGAACACAATATAGTGCTGCATGTTGACCATATTTTGCCCCGCAGCAAGTACCCGCACAAAGCACTGGACATTAATAACATGCAAATACTTTGTGAAGATTGCAATCTGGGTAAGTTGGATAAATGATCACTATGACTTGTCGCCCTATTTAGGGTGAGGTATTCTGTAACCTGTTTGTAAAGATTGACTCAAGGAAGAGGGGCGGCCAAGGCTGTTGCAACAGGGACACCTCACAAAAATCAAACCTTTCCTTTATATGTCAATTGTTTGACTCGACTCAAAAAATTTTGATCTCAAACTGTTAGAGTCGCGGTTTAATTTATTATTCGCTTCTGCCGAGCCTGTGCCCTTGACACTGCTGTTGGCCGGAACTGTACCCCAGACCTGCGGCGCTTCGAGAGAATGCCACAGGGCGATCACAAGGCAGCACGGAAGTAGAACACCGAAAAAAACGGAAGTTAGCTCATGAAGAATATAATAATCGCTATCGTTTTGACCGGCCTGATGGCCTGCAGTACTACCCCCAACACCATAGTCTTCGACGGCAGCAGTGCAGAGTCGACCCAACAGGATGTCATCAGACTCATGGCGCAGCTGAACTCCCATGACAAGCAGGAATTTGTCATGGCCTTGTTGGCAATCCAACTGGCTGAGTTCGACACCCCATTGGCAGCACTGAACCACTCGGATCGCAACGGCCAGATGGACTTCGGCCTGATTGGGCAAAAGATTAATGGTCTGGACTTTGAACAAGTGCTTGAACTGGCACACAGCAAAAGCGATAAAGCCAAGCCCCGCCAACCGCTGCCTTAACCCGGCAAGTAAAAGCGCTATCTCGGATTCTTGGTGTGGTTTCAAATCATGGCGTTAAATCATGACTTTAAATCATGGCCTGAAACAATAACCTCTTTCTGCGGTCGGCTGCCCCGGCCGCAATCCCAAGCTGACGCACTTGCCATGGGGGCTCGGCGGCAAATAAAGCTAAGTGATTGAATTTATATTTGCCTTATGGTGGCAAACTGATTACCATGCGCCCGCATCGCTCACCATTCATTCACTGTAGAGGAGAAAACATCATGCAAAACACATCAACCTCCTTTGCAGGTCTTGTCCGCTAAATAGCAGAAAGCTATCCACTGATTTCATAGCTTTCTGGTAAAGCTATCGCTTCGGTCAACTGGCCTGCCAATACGTTTATCGTTTAAATCCTGTTTAAAGGAATTGGTCTATGGGCAGATCCGTCCAAAAACTTACTGAAAGCGTCAGCCTGATTGCATCCAAAGAAACCTGGGTAGAAGGGCTGGCAATACAACAACTGATTAAAACCTCTGAATTGGCCTGTATGCAGCACGTGGCGGGAATGCCGGATCTGCATCCCGGCAGAGGCTATCCCATTGGTGCGGCGTTTTTTGCCGTCAACAGAATCTATCCTGCCTTGGTCGGCAACGACATTGGCTGCGGCATGTCACTGTGGCAGAGCTCGCTGAAGCTATCCAAGGTCAAGCTGGATAAGATGGCGAACAAGTTCAAACAGATAGAACAGCCTCTGGATGAAACCTGGGCGCAAACAATTGCCGAGCGCAAGCGGGAAAAAGGCATAGCCATCACAGGCTTTGACCTGGCGCTTGGCACCATAGGCGCCGGTAACCATTTTGCCGAGTTTCAGGCGATAGAAACTGTCTATGACCAGGCGGCGCTGCAAGAGCTGGGGCTGGACAGCCACTATCTGCAACTGCTGGTGCATTCCGGCTCCAGAGGCCTGGGGCAGGCCATTTTGCAGGAACATATCCGCCGCCACAGCCACCAAGGCCTGAGTCCGGAAGATAGCGAGTTCAGCGACTATCTGGCCAAACACGATGAGGCGGTACGCTGGGCCGAGTTGAACCGCGAGCTGATAGCCTGTCGCTTCCTGGAAGCAATCAACAGCTCTGGCAGCTTGGTGTTGGATGTGAACCACAATCTGGTATCCCCCAAGTGCATAAACGGAACCCAAGGCTGGCTGCACCGAAAAGGCGCCACCCCGAGCGATAAGGGTTATGTGGTGATCCCGGGATCCCGCGGCGACTACAGCTATCTGGTGAAACCCTGCGCCGCTGCGGGCGATGCCGCCGACATCAGCCTGTTTTCCCTGGCTCATGGTGCCGGGAGAAAATGGCAGCGCGGCGAGTGTCAGGGCCGCCTGGCGCACAAGTTCAGCCGTGAAGATCTCTACCTCACCGCCCTGGGAAGCCGGGTGATCTGCGGTAACAAGACACTGCTGTATGACGAAGCGCCCCAGGCCTACAAAAAATGTGCGACTGTGGTTGGCGATATGGTCGATGCCGGTTTGATTGAGGTTGTTGCTAGGCTGCGCCCTGTGCTGACCTTCAAAACCAACGGGGAGTGCTGCTGATGATACTGCTGCAACTATCGGCCGGAACCGGTCCGATTGAATGCTGCCGCGCTGTGGCCCTGGCGGTGCAAACCATAGAGCGGGAGTGTCAGGCGCAAGGCATAGGCTGCGAGTTGTTGGAGGTGACTCAGGCAAACGCTAAAACCGGCGTCGCCTGCTTCAAGTCGGCCTTGCTGCAACTCAGTGCCAATGATGAAGCCAGGGCCAAGCACTTGGCGCTGGCTTGGCAGGGAGCCATGCTCTGGAGCTGCCAAAGCCGCTTCAGGCCCGGGCATAAACGCAAAAACTGGTTCTTCAGCGGCCAGATGTTTGAGGTCAATGACAAGGCTCTGGATAAGCAAATCCACTTTCAGGCCTGCCGAGCCTCGGGCGCAGGAGGGCAGCACGTGAACACCACAGACTCGGCCATCCGCGCGACCCATATCGCCAGCGGCCTATCGGTGCGGGTTGAAACCGAGCGCAGCCAACATGCCAACAAACGCCTGGCAACGGCCTTGCTGTTTCAAAAGCTGGAGGCGCTGAAGCAAGAGCAGATGAACCGGGAAGAACAACAGCGTTGGCAACAACACTGGGAACTGCAGCGGGGCAATCCGCGAAGAAGCTTTAAAGGCGAAAAGTTTATTCCGCTCGACTAAAGCTTAGGTAAAGGAACAGGCCGGGAGCCGGGATTGGCGCTCGGGCCTGCTTTCTATATGTCACTGCGGCTCTCTCAGCAGACTCCTCTCATCTAGCCCCTCTCATTTAGACCAGTCAGTTGAGCCCGCTCAGCTGGGGCTATCAGTTACGCCACCTTGAGCAAATTCATATTCTTGGCCAGTGCCTGCATTCGCGGCGCCACGATTTCAAGGGTAAACAGCGCCGCCTTCTGACGGGCCGGATGGCGCTGGCTCGGCTCCAGCATGGCCTCAATATTGCGGCTGCGCGCCACGGCAATATCAGACTCGGAGCACTGGCTGGCAACACGGGCCCAGACATAGGCCTCGGCCAAATCGCCCCTGGCTGCAAACAGCATGGACAAACGATACTGGGCAGCGGGCTCACCTTGTCTTGCCGCCATCAGATAACTGTCGATGGCGGCCTCGGTATCGGCCGCTATGCCTATGCCATGCTCCAAGCAGTAGCCCAGATTCAAGGCCGCCAGCTTATCCCCATGTTCAAGTCCCTGCCGAAAGCAGGCGACGGCCTCGGCAAAGCGCTGCTGCTCGGGAAGGTCAATCGGCCAATCTTCGCCATTGGCGGGTTCTCGCAGCAACATCAGCCCGCGAGCGGTAATGGCGTTGGCAATGCCACCCTGCTCCGCCGCGGTAAACAACTCAAGCGCCGAGCGGTATTCGGGTTTGCCTCCCAGCCCCATCAGCTGCATCATCCCCAGATAATAGGCCGCCGCCGGGTCCTGCTGTTTCTGCCAGGCCCTAAGACACCAACGCTTGGCACTGCCCAACGTCGATCCCACAGGTGTTACCCCGATACGGCTGAGGTTATGTTGAAACCAGGCCTCAAGCGGCGCCAACCCTTGCCAAGCCTCAAGCAAACGCCGATAGTGCCGTGGTTCGCCTTCTGCATAAATTGCTGCGCTGGGCGCATCCCAGTAGGTAAACAAGCGCTCGCTGCCATGCTTATCCAACCAGCCCTGCATCATGGTCGGCTTACGCCGCGTCTCGACCAGCCACATACCCCCTAGGGTCAGCGCCAGCAGCACCACAATAAACAAAATCGGGCCAAGCTCTTGATCCATGTTTTGTATCCCTACAAATAGTTTTATCCCGACAACTCAAACGCCGGCCAAATAACCGCGCCCAGCGGGGAATGAAAGGCAGCATTATTGATTGAAGCCGGTGAAAAACCAAGCACGCTCAATCACCAGTGCCGCACTCAACTTCAATTACAGACACTTTGGCACTCAGGCCAAATAAGATACACTGGGCCATTATCAAGTTGCTCATTATTGAGCAGTGAATGGATGCAGTTGATAAATGATTCTAAAAAGTAAATCACTCCAAGTTACGCAATCTCCCCAAGCCTATGCCGGGCAAAAGCAGGAACAGGACGTCGCCTTCTTTTTGCGTCGTGCCTTCAAAGACCATCCCCAGGTCATGGTCATCAACGACTTTAAGTTCAACTTTAACGGCGAAACCGCCCAGATAGATCACCTGATCATCTATACCTATGGCTTCGTGTTAATTGAATCCAAGAGTATTAAGGGCCGCGTCAACGTCAACCAACAGGGCGAATGGACCCGTAGCCACCAAAACCAGTGGTTTGGCATAGCCTCGCCACTAAAACAGGTGGAACTGCAACAGGCGCTGTTGCTGCAACTCCTGACCCATCACAAACGAGAAATTCTCGGGAAATTACTGGGTATCAAACAGCAGGGCTTTAAGCTACGCGTCTGGGATCATCTCTGCGCCGTCTCGAGCGACGCCATTATCAACCGTGACACTATGCCCAGCGAGATCTCACAAAAGCTGGTCAAAACGGAGTTTTTGGTCGACAAACTCAATGAGGTGATGAACCTCAAAAGCAGTTTTATGCGCTTGGTAAACTTCAGCGATACCCGGCCCGATTTCAGCCAAGATGAACTCAAATCAATTTGCGACTTCTTGATAGCGCAGGATATCAGTAGCCCCTCTCAGCAGGAAACCGGCACTCCCCTAACCAACGCTGAAACATCAACCAGTACAGTTGCGACGCAAGTCCAAGCAGAAGTAGAAGAAAGGCATACACAGATACAGGAAAGCCGCGCTGCAGACTACCAAACCCAGCCCCATGCGGCAGTATTAACAGCAAGGTTAAGTTGCAAACATTGTGGTGAATCGAGCAACTACATCCCTATGTACGGCAAGTTTGGCTACTACATTAAGTGTCACCAGTGCAGCAAGAATACCCCGATGAAACAAAGCTGCCCTCAGTGCCAAAGTAAAAACACCCGAGTACAAAAGCGAGCCGAGACTTACACACTCAATTGCCAAGAGTGCCAGTTTACTGAAAAGCTGATTTAGCGAGTCCAATGAAAAAGTGTAGTTAAATACACTTTTTCATCCATTCAAGCCGAAAACGCCTTAAAAGTGTAGTTTGTTACACTTTCAAGGCGCTGAAATCACCTTGTTAGCTACAGTGGGAACAGACCGGCGATACCGGCGATAATCGCCGCCGGCAGGATTGCCACCACAGCCAGCACGGCGACGGCGCTGCCGAGGCAACCGGAAAGCTGGCTCTGTCTGGCCTTAAGCTCAGCCTCTTGTATCGGCCCAAAGGCCTGCTCAGCCGCCTGTATTCTTTGCTGCAACTGCCGCTCGGCAGCAAGGGCCATCTCTTTGGTGTCACAGGGCTGCTTTTCAGTGACCAGGGCCAGCTCCCCCTTGAAAGCATGCCCGGTAAAGCGATAGTTGCCTTCAGAGAAGGTCTTCTTTTCAAATTCAAGCCCGAGCACGGCATTACAGCCACACTGCTTAGCCAGTTCTTCTATATATTGGCGCCCCTTGGCCGGATCTTTGAAAAAACGGGTCGAAATCGGTAAACGCAACACGGCGTCACCATGCTTGGGGTGGCTACCCTTGGAGGTGAAGAAATTCAGCAGTCGCTCGCTTATATAGACCTCAGGAATACGGATCTGCTTGGCAGACAATCCCTTGGGAGTTGGCGTAGGGTCAAACTCGACCAGCACATTCTTGACCAGCTTAGCCTCATCACTCCTGTTCACCAGAGCCGAAACATGCAAAAAATAGCTTTCACCATCATCCCCATTGATAAAGCCAAATTTTTTAGATGAGACATACGAAACGACTTTTCCTTTCACTACACAATCCCGATAACTTTCTCTACGACTTCCAAAGCCCTATACAGCAACAGCCACAAAAAACCGCCGCAGCAACAGAACAGATTCAAGCAACCGATACTAACATCTCAACCCGGCAGCAACTGCTGCAACATCCTCAAAATCCGGTTAAAACCGTTCACTTTTCCCTAAAAATCGTCGCCGCTCCCCGGCCAGACACTTTTTGCCCGTTAACAGGCCAGCAAAGCGATTCACTGAAGCCGCTAACTCAGCCGACCAACTTAAACGGGCAACTCAAGCAGGCCACTCAAACAAGTCATTTAAGCCAAACAGCACAACAAAACCCCATGCGGTAAAGCTTGTTTTTCACCGCGGCAATACTGTAGGATTGGCTAGGCTTTTAACAAAAAACCAACGAAAAGCATTACTTAAGCGCCAGCTAAAGTGAGAACAACAATCAGGGATGGCAGCCACTCTCACCCGGAGCAGGCAAAAGGCAAGGATAAGCTTTCAACACCTCACCTCAAATACCTCCCTGACAAAAACCACTTTAACGGCTGTGCAATTTGTGACCCAAGCTAAGGTTTTACTGATAGCTAGTTGATAACTTAGACATTGTTTTAAAAGAACATTCAACATGACAGAAACTGCTGTCTGATAGCCAAAATCAGGGGCGGTAGCGTCAAAATTACAGGTAATAGCGGCGCATTTCAGTGGACGCCAGTTGCCAAGCTTATTCCACCCACCTCAGTAGTACCTCGGCGCAATGGGCTCGCTCCCGACCTCGGAATAGCTGAACCCTAACCAAAAAATCAATCTTAGCGCTGTATTTTCAAAGGAATGAATCTAGATGCAAGACGTCAAAGTCAACCTATACGACTGCAAGCACTGCTCTGGTACAGGAACCTGCAGTAGTGGAAAAGATAACACCTCGTGTGAAGTCTGTGCCAAGAAGAATGAACTACCATTCTGGCGCAGACGAAATCAGCATGGACTGCTTTGTGGTTCATGCGGTGGCATAGGAAAAGCAGAACCGTTAACAGAAAGAATGAACAAGCGAATAGCCCCTCTACTGGCAATTTATTTAGTTTTCACCCTATTGGTTATCATCGGCATATCGGCTCTATTTGAGAACAAATACTTCTCTGAAATACTTGCATTTTCGAGCGCCATCATAGGTTCTATCTGTGGATTTTACTTCTCTGCAATTAAAAGTCAAAACTAACTAATTCAACCAGTCAATTAAAAAACATCAATTTAACAAAAATTATTTTTAAAAATTCCATAAATTTTTAATCAAGTTCCCAAACAAGGATATCAAAAACATATGGAAACAGATGTTAGCAACTCAGAGTTAATACTCCCGTCATCATATGAAGAAGTTGTTAATGAACTTAGCAACAGATCAATAAATGAAGCCATGATGGATTTCTTTAGTCCAGTAACAAATACAGAGGAATCCATAACGGAACTAAGTACGAGAATAAGAAACTCTGGGAAACTGTGTTTTATTGTAGGTAGGCCTGGAGTAGGAAAGTCAACATTTTTCCAATCTATAAGTTGGAGAAAACATATAAAGATATCGTCATTAGAGTATTTCAACGCTCAAGAATTTGTTGGTACTGAAAAGTTATCAAAACTAACTGAGTTCTTAAACAAACTAAGTTATGAAGCAATATCTAGAAAGGATAAAGGACCAGCATGTATTGTTATAAACTATTTAGAAAACTTAAGTGGACTTGACCAAGAATTTATTAAAGGATTTTTTCGAGACCTAAATGGAATTCTACGTCGAGCACCGCTTTTAGTCCTTTGGCCTTTGACTGAGGAGCAAGATGTCCAAACCATGCTATCCTATTCTAAAGCCGTATCTGGAACACTTTTTCAAAAGGGATTCGAACAGCTCGATTTTAAAGGACCTAGCAAAGAATATTTCTGTGACATTGCAACAAAGACAATTGAAGTTATAAACGGAAAACAAATAGCCGACTTCAATTTAAACACAAACGATCTAGAAGATGTTTTAAAAAAATTCAATGAACTTGCTTGTATAGATCAAACAATAAGAATATACCTCGACATGGTAAAGGAACATTGGGAACAAAAGAGCAATTACTTCAAAAAAATAAAAGACAAAATACCAAAGCCTAATGAGGTTTGGTTTATTTTCACATACAAAAATTCAGAAGATGTCGTAAAACAGTTTGCAAGGCAAAGTGAACATCCAGAGAATGCTTGGATGGCAACACACGAAAAACTCTATGAATATATAAGAACAAATGACCAAAGGAAGAGCATATGGGATTCTCAACGGCTACAGTTAGCGATTAATGGAGCATTAAAGACAAGAATACTTTTTATATCAACAAATGCATTGATAATGGTAATTAACTCTTATAGCGAACATAAAGCAATCAAAGAAGCCCTTAGCGAATTTAACCTTAACAGAAACTGGGGATTAAAAAATAAAGCTCAAGAGACCTTAGAAAGGACACCACTAATAAGACTATTGGCAAATAAAGAGCATCCTATAGGAAAGAAAAAAGGAAATCAAACACAGGAGGCATTAAACAAAGCAGATCTTCCTTTCAAAAAACTCAACAATTTAATTAGCACTAGACAAATTTCTGACTGTCATTTAAACAAAGCAATATCAGAATGCATTAATGACTGCTTAAGTATCAACTCAATTTCTGAACAACCTCATCCGTGGATAAAATCAGTTAGGCCAGACATATTCATAGAAACTGACGGAAAGCAAATATGTTTGGAATTTCACTATACTGACAAAAACGTCCCAGGAGAAATCGCTGATTACGTTCTAAGAAAATTGAATATTTACATGAATCAACTTGAAGACTACTCTGGACAAAAAGTTTTATTTTAAAACCTAAGCTTAATGGCGCGGTAGTTAGCCTCCTTCTATGCTTTATTTTAGTATTTAAAACACACCTTACTATCATTGATGCATCCGCTTTCGCCATAATGAGCAATCATCTTCATGTGGTGTTGTAGAGACCACAAAACGATAGACAAAAAGAGAATTACTTGAATAATCTCATAAGTTATCTAAATACTTTGAACCGTAGTTAGGGTTAGCAGAGATCAAATATCTCACTTTGAGTGATATAGGTTAACTTTTTCAAACATCTGCAACTCAAAAATATCTTTCTACCTGAGCTTTATCTAGCCCTCTAGTAGAGTCTAAATAAAAAAACAAACAGCATCGATTTATTTTCTATAATGTTCGAATTATTTTTAATAATCATATTTATTAAAAATTAAATATTATGGGAAATTGAAGTACCCCCAACTTTTTAGCATTTCTACAAAAAACAAGGGATTTAAATGATCGAGTCATTTAAGCTTAAAGGTGTTGCAACTTACAAGCCTGATGGTATAGAAGTTAATAATCTTACAAAAATAAACTTCTTCTATGGTGCAAACGGTTGCGGAAAAACCACAGCTACTAACTATTTAACTGACACTCGTGTTGAAAAATTTAATGAGTGCACAATTCAATGGCAAGGTGGGCAACCATTAAAAACTCTGGTATATAACAAAGCTTTCCGAGATAAGAATTTTGGTGGTAGTGATATTGCAGGAGTTTTTACACTTGGAGAAGCAACTACCGAGCAAGTCGAGCAGATTCGTTTAAAAAAAGCTGAGTTTGATAACGAAGAATCTCAGCTTAAGGACAATCAGAAATTTCTAACGCAAAAAAATAATGAGTTAAATACGACAGAAAGTGAGTTTACTGAACAGTGCTGGTCTTTGTATAAAAAGTATGAAAATGACTTTAAAGAGGCTCTACAAGGCTCATTAAAGAAAAAACTATTTAAGGAAAAAATTCTTCAGTTTTCAACGTCTGCGGCTGATGCAGAGCAGGTTATAAAATACGAAATATTGATCGAAAAGAGTAAAACTTTACTAGGCGAGCGACCAGAGGTTTATCCTGAAATATCATCCATTATTACCAACCAACTTTCACTTATAGAGCAAGATGTGATATGGCAAAGGATTATTATTGGCAAAAGTGATGTAAATATAGCTGCAATGATGGATGCTCTGGGTTCCCATGACTGGGTTAACCAAGGAAGAAGTTATATTAGTGATAATGATACTTGCCCCTTCTGCCAGCAGAAAACAATTAGTGATGATTTTAGGTCTGAATTAGAAGATTATTTTGATGATGATTTTTCAGAGCAAACAGAAAGAGTATCCTCTTTGAACAGAGCTTATATTGAAGTTTCTGAAAAAGTTTTAAATTCAATATCTAAAATTATAGAAAATGAAAGTAAAAATCCAAATAGCAAATTGGAAATAGAAACATTTGTTCCTTATTTTTATTCATTAGAAAGTGCAATAAAGTCAAATATTATTGGTTTTACAGATAAGGCTGAAAAACCTAGTTTACGGCTTGAAGCATATCAAACTATTGATTTATTAAACGAGTTGATGAGTTTAATATATAAGGCAAACAGTGAAATTCAAAAACATAATCAACTAGCGACAGACTTTGATAATCAAACTGCGAAATTCAAAGAGCAAGTATGGCATTTTTTAGCTGATGAAATATTTGATGATTACAAGCGATATACAAGAAAAGCTAACGGGTTAGAGAAAGCCATTTCGAATCTTGACAAATCTGTAGTAGAACGAACAGAAAGAGTTACTAGCTTAAAATCAGAACTAGCAGAGTTGAGTAAAAATAGTACTAGTGTTCAACCAGCGGTAGATGAAATTAACCGACTATTGAAGGCATACGGTTTCTTAAATTTCGAAATTGTCCCTTCTAGACAGTTAGCGAACCATTATGTTATACAACGACAAGATGGCACATTAGCTTTGGATACATTGAGTGAAGGTGAAGTTACCTTTATTACGTTTTTGTATTTTATACAACTGGCAAATGGTGCATTAACTCAGGACGCTGTTACAGAGAACCGAGTTGTGGTGATAGATGACCCAATCTCAAGTTTAGATAGCAATGTACTTTATATCGTGAGCGCCATCGTTAAACAGTTAATCAAAGAAGTTAAAGGTGGCTCTTCTATAAAGCAACTGCTATTGTTCACACATAATGTATACTTCCATAAAGAGGTATCCTTCCAAGGTGGTAGATCTAACGGCTGTAATAAAACTCACTTCTGGATTTTACGCAAGGCAAACAATATAACTTCTATTCAACATTACGAGCAACATAACCCCATAGAATCTTCATATGAATTGCTATGGAGAGAAATAAAAGAACAAGGTAATAACTCATCTATCACTATTCAAAACACCATGCGAAGAATCCTAGAAAACTATTTTAAGATTTTAGGAAAATTTAGTGACAATGACATTGAATCTAATTTTGAAAACTTAGAAGAACAGCAGGTGTGTCGCTCATTATTGTACTGGATCAACGATGGTTCACATTGTCTACCTGATGACCTATTCATTCAAAGCCAAAATGATACCGTTGATATTTATCGTAATGTTTTTAGGGATGTATTTAAGTATTCTGGGCATATTGCTCATTACAATATGATGATGGGAATAGAACAAAATAAAGTTGAAGAGGCAAAAGAGCAAGGCGTAGCTGCGTAATAAATAAAATAATTGGGACAGAGTAAACTTAGCTATAATGACCTGCCCCAAGAAAATGAAAGCACCTGTACGACCAGATGCTGCGATCTTTTACAAGAAGAAAAAAGTCAGAAAAAGTCAGGACACCCAAAACACTTTTGCTGTGTGGAGTCTACAGGGACCTATCTGTTAATAAGAGGACAACGAGCCGAAAAGTAGAGCCTGCAGCCCTATCCAATCCCAAAACTAAAAAGTCAGGACATCCACAACTCTTTTGCCGAGGAATACATCAATCCCGCTCGAAGCGGCCGCAAGGCGTTGCTGAAAATGGCGTAGCGAGGCATGGATGCCGAAGCGGCGTCAGTCGAATCAGGGATGAGCGTCTGGTGCGTTAGCCGATTTTAAGCATAAGCCCAAGGAGCTGTCCGCTTCGTCGCGGGTCGCTGGGGGATTGGATAAGGGGGCAAGTCGATACTGCCCCCTTTCCTCGGGTGTGGGGCGAAGCTCCACGACGTTATTCCGCTGAAAGCGGCTCTCGTTGCTAATCAGCCCACCGCATGGGGTTAATCCAACCCAAAGCCGGAAGCCATTCCAAACCCAAACCACTCCCCCGCCCTCGGCAGAAACCACTGAAATGGAAAAGGCCCGCGTTCGAGGCGCGAGTCTTTTCCTTTCCCGGAATAAACAAAAGCCCCGATACGGTTAAGTATCGGGGCTTTTATTCTTTTGGTTCAGGCTGTTAGGCTTAAGACCAGCAGAGTATTTTACGTGGGATAAATCTTGTTAGAGCAAGGCGCTTTACCGCGACGTTTAGTGAACTAAACGAGTGGTGAAGCAACACAGCTATCACAGATTTAGGCCCGTAAAATTTACATCATGCCGCCCATTCCGCCCATACCACCCATACCGCCCATATCAGGCGCAGCCTCTTCCTTTGGCAGCTCGGCTACCATGGCTTCGGTGGTGATCATCAGACCGGCTACAGAGGCCGCGAACTGCAGCGCAGAGCGGGTAACTTTGGTTGGATCCAGGATACCCATTTCCAGCATGTCGCCGTAAGTGTCGTTACCGGCGTTGTAACCATAGTTACCGCTGCCGTTCTTGACGTTGTTGGCGACAACAGAGGCTTCTTCACCTGCGTTGGTAGCGATCTGGCGCAGTGGGGCTTCCATGGCGCGCAGGGCGATAACCACACCGTGCTTCTGATCTTCGTTGCTCACGTCCAGCTCACCAATCTTGGAGGCAACGCGAACCAGGGCAACACCGCCCCCAGGAACCACACCTTCTTCAACGGCGGCGCGGGTAGCGTGCAGCGCATCTTCAACGCGGGCTTTCTTCTCTTTCATTTCCACTTCGGTAGCGGCACCGACTTTGATTACCGCAACACCGCCGGCCAGCTTGGCCATACGCTCTTGCAGTTTCTCTTTGTCGTAGTCGGAAGTCGATTCTTCAACCTGCTGCTTGATCTGGGCAACACGGGCTTGAATTTGCGACTCTTCACCGCTGCCATCGATGATGGTGGTGTTGTCTTTGGTGATAACCACGCGCTTGGCGGTACCCAGGTCTTCCAGAGTGGCTTTTTCCAGCTCCAGGCCGATTTCTTCGGCGATAACAGTACCACCGGTCAGGATAGCGATATCCTGCAGCATGGCCTTGCGACGATCACCGAAACCAGGCGCCTTAACGGCAGCCACTTTAACGATACCGCGCATGTTGTTGACCACCAGAGTCGCCAGGGCTTCGCCTTCAACGTCTTCAGCAACGATCAGCAGTGGCTTGCCAGTCTTGGCCAGGCCTTCGAGGATAGGCAGCAGCTCACGGATGTTGGAGATCTTCTTTTCAACCAGCAGGATGAATGGGTTGTCCAGTTCAACAGAGCCGGTTTCAGCCTTGTTGATGAAGTAAGGAGACAGGTAACCGCGGTCGAACTGCATACCTTCAACTACGTCCAGTTCGTTTTCCAGCGCCTGACCTTCTTCAACTGTGATCACGCCTTCTTTGCCCACTTTTTCCATCGCGGTAGCGATGATCTGACCGATAGACTCATCAGAGTTGGCAGAGATGGTACCTACCTGAGCGATAGACTTGGAGTCGGAGCAGTCCTGAGACAGGGCTTTCAACTCGGCAACGGCGGCGATTACGGCCTTGTCGATACCGCGCTTCAGATCCATTGGGTTCATACCGGCGGCAACGGCTTTCAGACCTTCGGTCACGATAGCCTGAGCCAGTACTGTGGCGGTAGTGGTACCGTCACCGGCAGCGTCGTTGGCCTTGGAAGCAACTTCCTTAACCATTTGCGCGCCCATGTTTTCAAATTTGTCTTCCAGTTCAATCTCTTTGGCGACTGAAACACCGTCTTTGGTGATCAGTGGTGCACCGAAGCTCTTTTCCAGAACGACGTTGCGGCCTTTAGGGCCCAGAGTCACTTTTACTGCGTTAGCCAGAACATTTACGCCCGCCAGCATTTTTACGCGAGCGTCATTGCCAAATTTTACTTCTTTAGCTGCCATGTTGATTATCCTTAAATTTTTTGATTACTTTGGAAGGTTTTCAATGGTTCGAGTGGCTTATTCCACTACGGCCATCAGGTCAGCTTCTGACAGGATCAGGACTTCTTCACCGTCAATCTTCTCTTTCTTGACACCGTAACCTTCGTTGAAGATCACTACGTCACCTACCTTCACGTCCAATGGCTTAATGTCACCGTTTTCGAGGATGCGGCCATTGCCAACAGCCAGTACTTCACCACGGGTAGACTTTTCGGCTGCGCTGCCGGTCAGTACGATGCCACCGGCCGAAGTGCTTTCAACTTCCAGGCGTTTGACGATCACGCGGTCATGTAATGGACGAATATTCATCTATGGATTCTCCTAATGATTTTTGCCCAATATGAGGCGGTTCATGGTTTATGTAAAAGACGGCCAGGCCAACAGGCTTTAGCCGCTTGATGTTGGCTTATATGGGGCCGGATTTGGCACTTCCAAGGGGACAGGTCAAAATTTTTTGAAAATTTTTGACCCTCGTTTTTTAAAGCCGGGGCAATCCTGTTAGAATCGCGCTTCCGCACGATTTACTTCATCCATTTCACAAGAGGCAGATACGGGCCATGAGAGACAGACACGGGCTGCTCAGTCAGCCGATAGGTCGTGTACTGCTTAATATGAGTGTTCCCAACATGTTAGGAATACTCACCGTGCTGGGCTTCAACCTGGTAGACACCTACTTCATCAGTAAGCTGGGCACAGAGGCGCTGGCGGCGATCAGCTTCACCTTCCCTGTTACCCTGGTGGTGTCCAGTATTGCCATCGGCATAGGCGCCGGGGTGTCCACCAATCTTGGCCGCCTGATAGGCGCCGGGCACGCCCCCAAGGCCAAGGTGTTTCTGCACGACGCCCTGCTGCTGACCTTTATTTTGACTGCCGGGCTATCCTTGCTGGGCAGCTTGTGTATCGACCCGCTGTTTTCCCTGCTTGGCGCCAAAGACGACATACTACCGCTGGTGCATGAGTATATGAATCTCTGGTATCTGGGGGCGCCGCTGTTGGTGGTGTTGATGGTGGGCAATCAGGGCCTGAGGGCCACCGGCGATACCCGCTCACCGGCGGCAATTTTGTCACTGGCGGCACTGATTAACCTGATCCTCGACCCGCTGCTTATCTTTGGTATCGGCCCCTTCCCCAGGCTGGAAATTCAAGGTGCCGCCGTGGCGACCCTGATCTCCTGGTTGGTGGCGCTGTCACTGTCCAGTTATCTGTTGGTGGTCAAACGCCATATG
This sequence comes from Shewanella sp. YQ_9, assembly GCF_043103185.1. NCBI lineage: Bacteria > Pseudomonadati > Pseudomonadota > Gammaproteobacteria > Alteromonadales > Shewanellaceae > Shewanella > Shewanella sp. YQ_9. The sequence goes on along the minus strand of NZ_JBICJO010000076.1, from coordinate 190,831 downwards.
TTGGTGGCCGCGGGCTGGTGTTTCAGCCGCTTTGTCGATAACTGGAAACAGCTGGCCCATATCGCCCAACCGGCGGCGCTGATGAATATGATCAACCCCCTGGCCAACGCCGCGATTATGGGGATGCTGGCGCGGATAGATCACGCCGCCGTGGCCGCCTTCGGTGCCGGAACCCGGCTGGAGTCTTTGCTGCTGATTGTGGTGATGGGGCTGTCTTCCAGCCTGGTGCCCTTTATCGCCCAGAACCTGGGTGCCGGCCAGAAGGAGCGCGCCCGCGAGGCACTGCTGCTGGCGCTGAAGTTTGTGCTCCTGTTCCAGACCCTGCTGTATATTCCGCTGGCGCTGCTGGCGCCGCAAATTGCCGCCCTGTTCAGTACCGACCCTCAGGTGCTGGAATGGCTCAGCTTCTATGTTCTGGTGTTGCCCGCCGCCTATGGCCCGCTGGGCGTGGTGATCATAGTGGCCACCTCGCTCAACGCCTATCACAGGCCTATGGCCTCACTGGTACTGAATCTGTGTCGCCTGTTCCTGCTGATGCTGCCGCTGGCGGCGCTGGGCGCCTTCCTCGGCGGGGTAAAAGGCCTGATGCTGGCACTGCCGGTAACCAACATACTCATGGGCATTGCCAGCTATTATCTGGCCAGCAACATCAGCGAACCGCAAAAAATCAAATCCCCCTGCCCCAACGAGGGATGATAAAGGACAGGAGACAAGGATGGCCAAACGTCTGACCCAAGAGCAGTTTTTCAGGGCCTTTGAATGCGCCGAGAGCGGCGCCATCTGCGATGCCGAGCAGTTAAAGGCACAATTGGCAGACCCGGAAATCGGCGCCGCACTGACGGCTATTGCCGGTGAATTTGCCAAGACTGCCGATAGCCTAATGACCATAGCCGAGCTGCAGAGCATGGAAGAGCTGCATTATGTGGCCGCCAATCTCAATTGGGACAACGGCCTTGAAAGCCCCGCCGCCATACTCAATCACCCTCTCTGTGATGCCGGCACAGCCTTGCTGCTCTACTGGTATGGGCAGGGCTTTTTCCATTCCAATCCGGCAGACGCTGAGCCGGAGGAGAAGGCACTGTTCGACCGCCTGATAACCCGCTTCAGCCAAGGAGATTTCGCCAGCTATCGCATCGCTTTTGATGCCATCAAAGAAGACATGTTGCCACCTCTGAAACAGATGCAGGAACGTGGCTGGCAGTTTCCCGGCATCTTACTGGCGCCCTACAGCACCATGGAGATAGCCACCTATCAGGGCGACTATCAGACTTGGGTTAATCAATTGCTCGGCAAAGGTTGAGCAAGTCCGATCTCTGTTAGCGGCGCTTGCCCGGTATCCTCTATACAGCTTTAATCGCCGCTTTTTCGGAGCCTTCCCCATGCCCTTTGTGCCTTCTGTCGACTTGCTTATCTGGCTAGCACTGATGCTGGCGGTGCCTTTTGCGCTGCTGCGCCGTTTTCCCATCGCACTCTTGCTGCTCGCCACCAGCCTACTACTGGCGCTGTTTTTGGGCCGCATTGCGGCGCCGACTCTGATACTTGTGGGCCTATTGCTGGCGTTGGCATTCAAGTTACCACAATGGCGTCAGCGGTTTTGCCGACAGGCAAATTCAGCCAAGAGTGCGGCGGCGAATAATGAGGTAAACGAGCAGGGCCATATACGACTCAAGCAGCTTGCCGTTTATGGCGCCCAGGGCTTGATACTGCTGAGCGCCGTGGCACTCACAGTGCATCTGCTGCCGGGCTTTGACAACCTCAAGCTGTTGGATAAAGTGCAAGCCAGCAGCGGCAGTGCACCTTTCAGCATGTATCTCAACCTGGATAAACCGCTGAGCCTGTTTCTGTTGCTGCTGGCCTGGCCGCTGGTTGCGGGTACGCCGAAACCTCTGCCAAGGCGAAAAATAATCTTGCTGGCCTTGCTGTTTGCCGCCACGCCCGCGCTGCTGGGGTTGGCCAGTTTAAGCGGCGCCATTCATTGGGATCCCAAGCTGCCGGGCTGGTGGTGGCTGTTTGCGCTCAATAATCTGCTGCTGACCTGCGTCGCCGAAGAGGTGCTGTTTCGCGGCGCATTGCAGCAGTATCTGGTCAAGCGCGGCGGCGCCCTGCTTGGGGTAACGCTAGCCAGCGTGCTATTTGGGCTGGCGCACCTGGCCGGGGGTTGGACTCTGGTGCTGTTCGCCGCCCTCGCCGGTGTTCTCTATGGTTTGGTATTCCAGCTGAGCGGCCGTTTGTGGCTGGCGGCGCTGTGCCACTTCTGCCTCAACTTCTGTCATCTGCTGCTGTTCAGCTACCCTATGGCGCTGCCGCACTAGCTGCGCCACAGGATTTTGAGACGCTCGGTTTTAGTGCAGCCAGCTTTGATGCAGCAGGCTTTTACCAGACAGGCTTTACCCAAGCTGCCGCTTGATAGGGAGACAGCACCATCAAACCCGGGCCAGCTGCCGAAGCCTGGCTAGTTCAGTGGCGGCGCGCTCGAAATCAAAGGCCCGCACCGCCCGCTGCAGCCGCTCAAGCGACTCGCGCCAGGGCTGCAGTGCCGAATGCTGAACCAGGGCATCGACCTGCTCCAGCGCTTCTGTGTTGTATTCATCCAGGCTCTGGTTCAGGGCATCGAACTGGGCGGCAAGTTTGGTCGCAGGTGCACTTGAGCTGAAACTGCCTATTGGAGGCAGTGTCTCAAACGTCTGAGGCTTTAATGACGGCTGCGATGATAGCTGCGATGACGGCAGTGATGACGGCAGTGATGACGGCTGGGGCAAGGCTTCCAGGGCGAGAACCAATGCCTCAAGAGCTTGCAATAGACTGTCCAGCCGAGTCTGTATCTGCGGCAAGTCGGTTGGATTATCCTGCTCCTGTTGCTGACCAAACTGCGAGCCGAGTGCTGTGGCTATCCGGCTATTCAGTGCCAACTCCAGGGCACCGGCGCACTCGGCCAGCTCAATAGCGCCGATATTGGCGGCCGAGCCCTTGATACTGTGACTCAGAAGCTGCAGCTGCGGCCAGTCCTGGCGCTGCATCGCCTCTGCCAATTCAGTTGCCACCCCCTTGCCAGTGTCGCAAAAAAGCTGCAGTAAGCGCAGGTAAAGCGCCTCATTGCCGTTGCAGCATCTGAGCTCTGCGTCCTTGTCCAGCCCGGGAAACTCGGGTAAGCCACTCGCAGGCATAGATTCGGCAAGCGATTCCGCTGCCGGAGTTTCTTGCCTGGGTTTGACCCAACGCGCCAGCGCCCCATAGAGCACCTCGGCCTGAATCGGCTTGGTGATATGCTCCACCATGCCCGCCGCCAGCGCCTTTTCTCTGTCCCCCACCATGGCGTTGGCCGTCATAGCCAGCACAGGCAACCCCTTTAGCGCCGGATTGGCACGAATAGCCCGGGTCGCCTGATAGCCATCCATCACAGGCATCTGACAGTCCATCAGCACGGCATCGAAGTCTTGCTGCTGCAGTAGCTCCAGCGCCTGCTGCCCATGCTGGGCCAGCTTGACCTGCATCCCCACCTGACTCAATAGCGCCAGTGCCAACTCCTGATTGAGCGGGTTGTCTTCCACCAGCAGGATACGGGCGCCCTTGAGTTGCTGCCTTATATTCACATGTGTTCGCGGCTCGTCGGAGCAACAGGGCGTTTCGCCGGACAGATCCTGCAAAGATCGCAGCGCCGTCAACTGACCGCAGGGAGTGTAGGGGCGCAGCAATCTCTGCTCGCCGCCGATGCGGCTTAACTGTTCATCCTGACTCAGGTTCCCCAGCAGCCAGACTCCGGCATGGCTTGGCAATGGCAGCGCCGCCAAGGCGTCCGGGCATTCGCGGCTCATATCCAGCAGCAGCGGCAAGCCTTTGAGCTCGGCTTCGCTGTCTGCTTCGAGGCCGCCCAACCATTCGCCAAGCTGTTGCAAACTATGGAAACGCTGCAGCCTGATGCCGAGCTGGCGACACAGCCAATGCCAGTGTCGGTACTCGCCGTCATCACTGCTGACCAGAGTCACCTCATGACCTCTGAGTGGCGCGTAATCGGCCAGATAGTGGTACTCGTCCCGGCAGGTGAGCTCCAGCTCCAGATAGAAGCGGCTGCCCTCACCTTCGCGGCTCTGACACCAGATGCGGCCATGCATCATCTCGCTCAAGCGCTTGCAGATAGCCAGCCCCAAGCCGGTACCACCATACTTGCGGGAGGTGGAGGCATCCACCTGCTCGAAAGAGTCGAACAGGGTTGCCAGCTTGTCCTCAGGAATACCTATGCCGGTGTCCTGAACACAAAACTGCAGCCGCACCTTGTCCCCCTGGCGATGCAGTAAACGGCCCCGCAGGCAGATCTCACCGCCTTGGGGAGTAAACTTGAGGGCATTGCCCAGCAGGTTGGTAAAGATCTGATTGAGCCTGAGCGGATCCCCCAGATACAGGCGCGGCATATCCAGCGGCAGCTCCATTCGCAGTGCCAGCTGCTGCTCATCGGCCTTGAAGCCCATCACCCCCACCAGTTGCCCCACAAGTTCAAACAGATCCAACTGCCGCTGTTCCAGTTCCAACTTGTCGGCCTCTATCTTGGAGAAATCGAGAATGTCGTTGAGGATCCCCAAAAGTGACGACGCCGCCTGATGCACCTTGTCGAGATAGTTACGCTGACGACCGTCAAGCTCTGTCTGCAACACCAGCCAGGACATGCCCAGAATGGCATTCATCGGCGTGCGGATCTCATGGGACATATTGGCCAGAAACTCGGACTTGGCCCGGGTGGCCGCTTCGGCCAACTCTTTGGCATGGGCCATTTGAGTCTGCACCTGCTTGTTTTGAGTGATATCCACCACCCAGCAGAGGCTGGCGGCCTGGCCGTCCAGCTCGGTGCGATAGAGACTCAGTTGCACATCCCGAAAGCCGCCCTCGTCGGAGAAGATACGGGTCTCTATGGTCACGACATCGTTTTCCCCTTCCAGCCGCTGCACCGCTTCAGTGTAGGCCTCCGGCTCGGGGAACCATGGCTGTAGCGGTTGCCCCAGGCGCATTCCCGTCATCCGGGTCATGGGCTCGTTGACATACCTGAGCACACCGTCGACGGCAATCCACACACCGACCGGACTATTGCCCAGCACCTTCTTGAGAATGTCCCGCTCCCGCGCCAGTGACTGCTGCATCTGCCGCTTCTGGGTCAGGTCGTGGTAGGAGCAGAGGATCAGCGAGCGTTGCTGCAACATCACCCGCACCAAGGTACCTTCAACCGGAACCCTGCGCCCATGAACCCCGAGCAAGTCGCCATAGAAGCACACTTTACCTTGGTTCAAGACCTGCTTCAGCCTTTGGTCCACCTGTTGACGATTCCCCGGCGCCGGGTAGTAATACCAGTCCGGCTTTTGCCCCAGTAAGGGGGATTTTTCCTCTCGCCCCAGCAGTGCCAGCATCGCCTGGTTGCAGTCGAGGATAGTTCCCTGGCTGTCGGCCAGCACACAGGCATCCACCGCCGAGTCAAACAACACTTGAAACCTCTGCATACTGGCCTTCAACTCAGTTTCCACTCTCAGCCTCTGCTGCACCTCGCGGTTGAGACGCCGGTTCCAGCGCCAAAACAGCAACAGCAAGGTGATGGTGAGCGCCGCTGCCACCAGGCTCCATTTGAGCACCTTACTGTGATGTATGCCGAAGTCGTACTTGACGTTGATCCAGCGGTTCTGGATCTCCTGCGACTTATAGGTTGGGATCTGTGCCAGGGCCTTGTCGAGAATAGACGCCAGCTCAGGCCAGTCTTTGCGCACCGCCATCGCCACCTGGAACTTATACTCGGTATCGCTGGCGAGCCAGAGTGGGCTGTTGAGATGAGTGCCCAGATAGTGATTGGCCGTGGGCAGGTTGGTAAATACGGCAGCGACCTGGCCTTTTTCCGCCGCCCGCATCATGGCTTCGATGGAGCGAAAACGCCGCAATGTCATCTGCGGATAGTCCCGCCGCATCACCTCTTCGGTGACGTCATCCTTGAGTACGCCCAGAGTTTGCTGCTGCAGATCTTTAAGGCCGTTGATCTTCTTGGCATCGTGACGGGTAAGCAGCACTCCGGGGAACTCGGCCAGCGGCCGGGTAAACAACATATGTTCCTGACGCTCGCTGGAAGGCGAAGCCAGACTCAGCATGTCTACCTCGGTATCCTTCAGCGCCCGGATATTCTTGTCCCAACTGAGCTCATTGCGGACATTGAACACCAGCGGCAGGAAGCGATCTATCTCGTAGAGAAAGTCGGCCATCATGCCCTGATGTACGCCCTCCAGGCTGAGAAAGTCCACCGGCGCCGCATCCGGTGCAACCCCGACATCCACCACCTGATGCTGTTGCAAAAACTGCAGCTCTTCCGGGCTCAAACGGGCAATAAATTCGTGCACATCCAGATCCGGGATCAGGTTTTCCAGTCGAAAATCCAGCGACATGATCCTGGGGTTAGCGGCCATGGAGATCTGGGAAAAGTCAGGATTGAAGTTGCTGACATCAAACAATTGCCAGTAACGATTGAGGTTTTCGCCGTTAATGGCGATCAGGTTGAGATACTGATTGAACGCCTGCCCGGACAGATCCACGCCGCGCAGGTGATCCGCCAGCATCACCAGGGCAAAGGCACCTTGAAACTCCACCCCGCCTATGCCTGCGTGGATTCTGCCTCTGCGCATCGCCTCGGCAATATCGGCATCCCAATTACTGGTACCCAGCAGCAGCCCCTCTTCCTCGGCTTGTTTGGCAACTGCCAGTGCCATCACCGCATTCATGGCCAATACTGCATCCAGGCCCTGCTGCTCCAGCGCTTGCTTCAATGCTCGCTCGGCATCTCTGGCGCGCCATTGGGTGTATTTCACCGTTAGCTTCACCGGCTGCGGCAGGATATCCAGATAAGCGCGGATCCCCGCCAGTTGCTGTTGCACCTCGGGGTCGGTCTCAGGCCCGGCTATCACCAGCAGTTGCAATTCGGGTTTCTCAGGATCGGCTTGCTCCAGCAGTTGCCGGGCCAGCATGCTGCCCAGCACCTTGCTGTTGGCCGTGATACTGCCAATCCAGTTGCGGTGCATTACATGGGGCTTGTGTGTTGACTCGGGAAAGGAGGATTTGATAGTAACTGTCGGCACACCATAACTGTCTGCCAATGCCAACAACTCTTTACTCTGCTCACCAAAAGGGGAAAAGATCAGCCCGGATGCCCCCTGCTCCAGCGCTTCGCGCCCGATAGACAGTTGATTCCGCCCCTTGGCATCGCAAAAGCGAACCTGCAGATCCAGCTTGAGATCCTGCGCCGCCATTCGGGTAAAGCGTTCTACCCGCTGCCAAAATGGGCTGCCGTCTTCCAGCAAGAGCACCACCTTGGGCGTTTCCGACTGTGTCCCATCATCAAGCTGCAGCGGCAGATCGCCCACCTTGGAAAACCCAAAGGGGCTCATGCAAATCAGCAGACAAAACAGCAACAGGGATTTTCCCATTATTTATTCCTTCGTGCTTGTGCCAAGCAGAGTAAAACGGAGTCGGGTGTCAGATTGCTGACACTGCCTCAATTCGGGCATCAGCTGTCTAAAAAAGGCGCATATCTTGCGCGAAAGCCGCGATGGATGCCAAAGATAATTTGGCTTTAGTGAAGTGGATCGCCCCAAAGAAACAAACTGATACAACATTAACTGCTGAAAAGTGCCAAAATCTCAGCGCCTTTCAGATGAATATGGCATAAAAGGTAAATAGAATGTGACAGGATATTCAATATAACAAGGTGGTGACAGGAAGTTTCAGACACTAACTCGACCGCCCCATTGGGCACTGAGGAGATATATGCAAACTTTCGACAAGGCCTGCATTCTGGCCGTGGACGATACCGCCGACAATCTGCAACTTATCCATGCAGTACTGGCCAAGGATTATAGTCTGCGCGCCGCCACATCCGGTGAAAAGGCCCTGGCCATGCTGGATCAGGGGCTGGATCCCGATCTTATCCTGCTGGATGTGATGATGCCCGGCATAGATGGTTTTGAAACCTGTCGCCGCCTGAAACAGCATCCCAGATCGACGCAGATCCCGGTGATCTTCATCAGCGCCAAGAATGAAGTGATCGACGAGCAAACCGGCTTTGAGTTGGGGGCCGTGGATTACATCTCCAAGCCCATCAGCCCGGCTATCCTCAAGGTACGTATCACCAACCAGCTGGCATTGGCCAACCAGGCCAGGCAACTGCAACAACTGGTGAAGCTGCGCACCCGGGAGCTGGAACAGACCCGTCATAAGATCATTAACCGCCTGGGACGCGCCGCCGAATATCGTGACAACGAAACCGGCCTGCATGTGCAGCGCATGAGCCACTATTGCCGGGTATTGGCCCGGCAGTTGGGTGCCTCTGAATCCTGGGTCGAGCTGTTGTTCAATGCCGCGCCCATGCACGATATCGGCAAGATAGGTATTCCGGATCATATTCTCTTGAAGCCGGGCAAGCTGACGCCGGAGGAGTACCGCATCATGCAGGGGCATACCAAGATAGGCGCCGATATTCTCGGCGATGATGCCTCACCTTTGCTGCAAATGGCGGCGGAAGTGGCCCGCAGTCACCACGAACGCTGGGATGGCAGTGGCTACCCCGAGGGTTTGCAGGGCAATGCCATTCCCCTCAGCGCCCGTATAGCCGCCATTGCCGATGTGTTTGACGCCCTGACCTCGGAGCGGCCATACAAGAGCGCCTGGAGCAATCAGCAAGCCTTTGCCTACCTCAAGAAGGAGGCCGGAGGCCAGTTCGACCCACAGTTGGTGGCAGCCTTTTGTGCCTGCGAAGCTGAATTGCTCGACATTCAACAGCGCTTTGCCGAGCAACAGCAAGGGCCCCAAATAGGCAAGCTGATTCAACCCAAGCCCCCTGTCAAAGCCCTTTCGGCCTAGTCTCTGCCGACGTAGAGCACACATGGGACTGGCTCGCACCTTCCTTAGAGATTGGCAACGCCACCATCGACCAGTAATTCGGTGCCGATGACAAAGCGCGACTCGTCGGATGCGAGGAACACGGCCGCCTTGGCGATTTCCCAGGGCGTTCCCATACGACCTATGGGCACCAGTTGCCGAATCTCCTGCTGCAGTGCCTTTTGCTCTTCAGCAGCCAGCCCCAACTTACCCAAAGCCGCAGTCTCTGTCGGCCCGGGGCTTAAACAGTTGACTCTGATGCCAGACTCAAGCAGCTCTGCCGACAGGGTTCGCGCCAGCGACAGCAGCGCCGCTTTACTGGCGGCATAGGCACTGCTTTGCACCAGGCCGATATGCGCGCTGGTTGAACCACAAAGGATGACAGAGGCCGGGTTTGCCAACAGAGGCAAGAGTGATTGGATAAGAAAAAACGGCCCTTTGAGATTCACCGACATCAATCTATCCCAGGCGGTTTCGTCCCAATCCGCCAATGGCAGATGAGTAACGTCTCCGGCATTGGCATACAAGACGTCCAAACGCGGCCACTGGCGGCTGAGCGTTTGTGCCAATTCCCGTTGTGAGTTTATATCGCCGGCATCACAGCAAATGGCCAAGGTGTTACCCCCCAACTCTTCCCGAACCCGGTTGAGGGCATTGATGTCGCGCCCAGTGATGGCAACCTTGGCCCCCTCGGCAAGAAACTGCCGTGCAGTTTCCAGGCCTATACCACTGGTACCCCCGGTAACCAAGGCAAACTTATCTTGCAGTCGTTTCATGCATACCTCCCTCTACGCTGTTGGAGGGCGCATTTTATTTACAATAGTATCCATTGTATAGTAGGCACCTTTTTGATACTAAAGAGGCATTTGGATAGCTATGTCCGCCGCAGAGAGCTCTCAGAAAACAAGTTTAACGGCCGCGCCCTCCTATGAGTTGAATAGCTCTGAACCCTGTCCCATGGTGAGCTTTGTCAATCTCATTTCGGGTAAGTGGGCCATCCCTATTCTCTATCGTTTGATAGTGATCGACTCTCCGGTACGCTTCAGTGAATTGCAGCGGGCCGTAGCCCCCATTACGCAGAAGGAACTGACGCGGCAATTACGCCTGTTTGAACGTCGCAAGCTGGTGCTGCGCAAGGTTTACGCCGAAGTGCCACCGCGTGTGGAGTATCGAATAACCCCATTGGGGAAGTCTTTGAAACCTACCTTGGATTCACTGGCCGACTGGATGCGAACCAGGGGCGCAGATTTGGCTGACGATAGTTGAGAATACGCTGCCGGCCTCTTCACTTTTTAAGGCAACAGGCTGTTTGCCGGCTATGAGAATAAAAAAGACCTTCCGAGCGGAAGGTCTTTTTTATCAGTGTTTGTGCTGATCATCGGCTACCGGGCCGATCATCGTCTTGGTTTTCCGTATCCTGCGACTGAGGGCTGTTTTCACCTCGCTGAGGGCTATCTTCTTCCAGCTGATGGCTCTCTCCACCCAGCTGATGGCTCTCAGGACGCTTATCGGAAGGGTCGGCCTTGCGCTCAAATTCACCTTCGAATACATCACCGCCCTGGCCTCTTTGATGTGGCGGCTCAAAGGGGTTGGCACCGGCTCTGAACTGAGCACCGGCAACCACCTTAAGCTGCATCCGCTGATAGAAATAACGTGCCAAGGGTGCCCGGGTGATAGGAGTCAGCAGGATAAGGCCGATAAGGTCGGTAACAAACCCCGGAATAAGCAGCAGAATACCGGCCATGGCCAGCATCATGCCCTCGACTATCTCTTGCCCCGGCGCTTCACCGGCGGCCAACTTTTTCTGTACCGACATCAGGGTACTCAAGCCTTGGCTGCGAACCAGAGAAACACCGACCACCGCGGTGAGGATCACCAATGCCACTGTGTTCCAGCTGCCCAGAACTTCGCCGACCCGGATAAGCACCGAGAGTTCGACGACAGGGATCAGCACAAAGATGATAAACATTATCAGAAATGGCATGTAGGCCTCATTTTTTACAGTAGTTGAAAACTAAATGGGGATAACTCGGTCTGATTTCAAGTCCGCAGCCTGCCCCGGGTTTGACGCCTGAGCTCACTGTTTCAGCAAAGCCTTAATGCAAGCTTGCGGCAAAACACGTAAAGTAGACGCTCGATTTTAATCCCCTTGGCTTAAGTCAGGTTTAATTTAACCCGCTCATTATGGACATAAAATCTCAACAAGCGCTGCTGGTTTTTTGCAGTTGCCCGGATACAGACAGTGCCAAGAGCCTGGCCGCAACCTTGGTGCGTGAGTCACTGGTGGCCTGTGCTCAGGTGAACCAGACTGTGGATTCGTTTTATGTCTGGCAGGGCGAACTCTGCCAGGAGACTGAAGTCAGCCTGCAGCTCAAGTGTCTGGCCAGCGCCTACCCCAGGCTGGAGCAGAGAATACTCGAACTGCATCCCTATGAAGTACCTGAAATTATTGCTGTGCCCATCAGCCATGGGCTGCCCGCCTATCTGGATTGGATAAAAGACAACACTAAGCTATGAAGAAAATACTTACCCTGCTGCTAGGCAGCCTGTTGCTTCTCAGCCCGCTGGTTCAGGCCGATGGGATCTTTGGCAACAAGCAATTCGATTTTCTCAAGAGTGAACCTGAGCTGATGCCCGTGGATCAGGCCTTTGCCTTCGACTTCAGTCAGCAAGGCAACAAGGTCAAGCTCAGTTGGGTAATAGCCGACGGCTACTACATGTACCGCGACAAACTCAAGTTCAGCATAGATGGCGGTGAACTGGGCGAGATAGCCCTGCCTCAGGGCAAGGGTCACACGGATGAGTATTTCGGTGAGCAGCAGGTGTACTACTCCTTCATCGAAATTCCGCTTGCCATTAAGGAGGCGGGTGAAGCCGCCAAGTTGTCCGTAACCTTTATGGGCTGCGCCGAGGGCAAGCTCTGCTTCCCGCCCACCACCCGTGACGCCCTGCTTAAACCTGTGGCGGCCAATGATGGCATACTGCCCGATGCCGACAAGGGCGCAGATGCCCAGGCGGCTCCCAAGGGCCAGGCGGTGACCCAACAGGATAACTTGTTGGATAAACTGCTCTCCGGTGACAGCACCCTGCTCAACTATCTGACCTTCTTCGTGTTGGGGATAGGTCTGGCGCTGACTCCCTGCGTGTTCCCCATGTATCCCATTCTATCGGGGATTATTGTCGGCCAGGGGCAGAAAGTCTCTACCGGCAAAGCCTTTACCCTGTCGATGGCTTATGTGCAGGGAATGGCTATTACCTATTCGCTGCTGGGGCTGGTAGTGGCTTCGGCCGGTCTCAAGTATCAGGCGGCGCTGCAACATCCGGCCGTGCTTATCACCATAGCCGTGCTGTTCGTGGTACTCAGTCTGTCTATGTTTGGCCTCTATGAGCTGCGCCTGCCCGCCAGTTGGCAGCAGAGGATGAACAGCCTCTCCAATAAACAAAAGGGTGGCAATCTGCTGGGCGTATTTGTCATGGGTGTACTTTCGGGCCTGGTGGCCTCGCCCTGTACCACGGCGCCATTATCGGCAGTACTCGTGTACGTGGCGCAAACCGGCGATCTGCTGCAAGGCTTTTTGACCCTCTATATTCTCAGCATGGGCATGGGTCTGCCGCTGCTGCTGATAGGCACCTCGGGCGGTAAGTTGCTGCCGCGCGCCGGCACCTGGATGAACATCATCAAGCATGTATTCGGTTTCCTGCTGGTGGCCGTGTCCATCATAATGCTGGGCCGCATCTGGCCTGGATTGGTGTCGGATCTCATGTGGTCTGTGTGGGCCATCGTCTTTGTCGGCTACCTGATGCACCAGAACAAGCTGAGCCAGTTCAACTGGAAACAGACGGTGCGCAGCGTGATCCTGACTCTTCTGCTGCTGTCGAGCTTTTCCTATGGCCTCCAGGCGGTAATGAGCGCCATGGGTTACCACTTCATGGGGCAACAGCAAGCCGAGCATCATGCCTTTAAGCGCATCAAGTCGCTTGAGGACTTCAAGGCCGAACTGGCGGATGCCGAGGCGGCCGGCAAGCCGGTGATGCTGGATCTCTACGCCGATTGGTGTGTGGCCTGTAAGGAGTTTGAGCAGATCACCTTCAAGAATGCCGAGGTTAAACAGCGGATGGAACAGATGGTGCTGCTGCAAGCCGATGTGACCGCCATGGATGAAACCGATGTCGCTCTGCTGGAGGCCTACGATGTGCTGGGGCTGCCGACACTGTTGTTTATCGATGAACAGGGCCAGTTGAAGAATGAACTGAGAGTGACAGGTTTCATGGGCCCGAAAGAGTTTGCCGCCCACCTGGATATTTTGCTCAAAAACTAACGTTCAACACGCCGACATTTCTGAAAAAGCGAATTTATCAGCAGATAAGTTCGCTTTTTTATTTAAATTTAATGCTCTTCTTATAGAATACTCTTTAAACAGCTAGCCTCCTTCCTGAAAGAGCAAAATGGAACCTGCAATTCTCGTTATTACCTTGGCCTGCGGTATGCTGGTCAACCGTATCAATTTACCACCGCTTATCGGCTACCTGGCCGCCGGCTTTGTGCTCTATACCATGGGCATAGAAAATGAAAGCCTGCCGCTGCTCAACCAATTGGCCAGTCTGGGTGTGACCCTGCTGCTGTTTGCCATAGGTCTCAAGCTGGATATCCGCAGCCTGTTCAAGGCCGAAGTCTGGGCAGGCTCCAGCCTGCACCTGATGTTGTCCATGGTAATCTTTGTCCCCATTCTCAAGCTACTGGGCTTGATTGGCCTGGTGCAATTGACCAATCTCACGGTCGAACAACTGACCCTGCTGGCCTTTGCCCTGAGCTTTTCCAGTACTGTGTTTGCGGTCAAGGTGCTGGAAGACAAAGGCGATATGCAATCTCTCTACGGCCGGGTCGCCATAGGTATTCTGATCATGCAGGATATCTTTGCCGTATTATTCCTGACTATTTCCAAGGGCGAGTTTCCGTCGATATGGGCCTTGGCACTGCTGTTGCTGCCCCTGGCCAAGCCGCTGATATACAGGGCCTTTGACAAGGTCGGCCACGGTGAACTCCTGGTGCTCTTCGGCCTGGTAATGGCTTTGGTGGTCGGCGCCTGGCTGTTTGAGTCCGTGGGGCTGAAACCGGATCTCGGCGCGCTGATCATCGGCATACTGCTGGCTGGGCACAAAAAGGCATCCGAGCTGGCCAAGTCGCTGTTCTACTTTAAAGAACTGTTTCTGGTGGCCTTCTTCCTCACCATAGGCCTCAACGGCCTGCCGAGCATGACAGATATTATGCTGGCGGTGCTGCTGGTGACTCTGGTGCCGCTGAAAATTCTGCTGTTTGTCTATATCCTTACCCGCTTCAAACTGCGTTCCCGTACCTCAATGCTGGGCTCATTCAACCTGGGTAACTTCAGCGAGTTCGGTCTGATTGTGGCTGCCGTGGCCACCAGCAAAGGCTGGCTGCCCGCCCAATGGCTGGTGATCATTGCTGTGGCCCTGAGCCTGAGTTTCGTGCTGGCGGCGCCGCTCAACGCCATGGTGGGCAGCATCTACCAGAAGTATCAGCAGAAGCTGGTCAAGCTCGAGAAGCACCCACTGCATCCGGAAGACAGGCAGATCCCCGTGGGCAATCCGCGCTTCCTTATTCTGGGTATGGGGCGCATAGGCTCAGGCGCCTACGATGAACTCAAGGCCAGGTTTGATGGTGAGATCCTCGGCATAGAACACAAACAGGAGTTGGTGGACTTCCACCGCGAGCAAGGGCGTAATGTGGTACAGGGCGATGCCTCGGATACCGACTTCTGGGAAAAACTCGACCGAGCTCCGGCGCTGGAACTTGTGCTGCTGGCGATGCCGTACCATGCGGGTAACATGTTTGCGGTTGAACAGCTCAAGAAACTGGATTACCAAGGCAAGATCAGCGCCATAGTGCAGTATGGTGATGATGCCGTTGCCCTGCGCGAATCCGGCGTTCACAGCGTTTATAACCTCTACGAGGCCGCCGGTGCCGGTTTCGTTGAGCATGTGGTCTGTGAACTGCTGGCGGCCGAAACCGTCAATGAATCGCCCGCCAAGGAGGCGGTATCCTGATATTTTTCAGGCATAATTTAGCCTCACTCGCCGCTAGCGGACTGAGTGAGGCTTTTCTCTTGTTCCCATAGATATCTCCTTAATCTGCCCTTGGGCGCAATCCGAATAAAAATCTCACTTACACCTCAGTGACAGAAATGATATAACAACAGAAAAGCAGTCATTTATGTTGCTGTTCGAGCGTTTTTTTGCGGAATCCATAAGAGCATGTCGAATCCTGCCCCCAGCGTTACCAAACTCTTTGTCAAAACCTTCGGCACCAAGCCGGATGCCCTGTATCAGGCCCCCGGGCGGGTCAACCTTATCGGGGAACACACAGACTATAACGAAGGTCTGGTGCTGCCGGCGGCAATCAACTTTCACACCATAATCGCGGTCAAACGCCGTGACGATGACAAGTTTCGCGCCGTATCGGGTGCCTTTCCCGGCATTTTTGAATGGCACTATGGCGATGAAGGCAGCATGAGCGAGGATGAGGGCTGGGTCAGTTATCTCAAGGGCTTTACCTCGGCCATGGCCCAGAGTGGCCTGCCGGCTCGCGGCCTGGACCTGGCGGTGATCGGCAATGTGCCGGCCAACGCCGGATTGGCCTCATCGGCCTCGCTGGAAATCGCCTTCGGCACCGCCATCAATGACACCAGTCAACTGCACTTGTCGCCGCTGGCGATTGCACAACTGGCGCAGCGGGGCGAAAACCACTATGTCGGCTATGGCTGCGGCATAATGGATCAGATCACCTGTGCCATGGCCGAAGCCGGTGCGGCACTGTTGATCGATTGCCTGGATCTGGACTGCGAGAGCGTGCCCTTCCCAGACGATCTCAGCCTGCTGATCATCAATTCCGGCTTGCCCTCCATCGCCCACAGCACAGAGTTTGGCGAACGCCGCTTGCAATGCGAGCAG
Organism: Shewanella sp. YQ_9; assembly: GCF_043103185.1. Lineage (NCBI taxonomy): Bacteria > Pseudomonadati > Pseudomonadota > Gammaproteobacteria > Alteromonadales > Shewanellaceae > Shewanella > Shewanella sp. YQ_9. Next base: position 174,973 of record NZ_JBICJO010000076.1, on the reverse strand, counting down.
GTGGCCGGTCATTTCGGATTGGATACCCTGCGCCACTTGTCACTCAGGGCGTTGCAAAGCGCCGAAGATGAACTGGACCCGGTTGCCTTTCGCCGCGCCCGCCATGTGATCAGTGAAAACCAACGCACCCAGAGCGCCTGCCGCGCCCTGGAGCAGGGAGATATCGCCAGGCTCAGCAAACTGATGGCCGAATCACACCGCTCGATGCGCGATGACTTTGAAATCAGCCATCCGGCGATAGATACCCTGGTGGAGCTGATAGCCGAAGTCGTCGGCGAACGCGGCGGAGTACGGATGACAGGCAAGGGCTTTGGCGGCTGCGTCATCGCCCTGGTGGAACATGAGTTGACCGACAAGGTGATAGCCGCCGTTGAGCAGCAATATCCGGCTAAAACCGAGCTGGAGGCCAGTGTGTACCTATGCAGCCCCAGCGACGGAGCCAGCCGCCTGGACTGAGTTGTAGCCCTTAAGCCAAAAGGAACTAGCAGATGATACGTTTCAGCGCACTCGACAGTTGGGAAGATCCCCGCGGCGGCCAGATAGAAAGAATCAGAATCGACAACGGCATTCTGGCGCTGGAAGTGCTCAGTCTCGGTGGCATTATTCGCTCACTGTGGGCGCCGGATCGCCACGGTGAACGAACCAATATCGTGCTTGGCTGTGACTCTGCAGCCGATTATCTGGCCCAGGACGCCTGTTTGGGCGCCGCTGTGGGGCGTTACGCCAATCGCATCAAGCAAGGTCAAATCCACGGCCGCGGCAAGACTTTTTCTCTGGATAAGAACTTCAACGGCCACTGCCTGCATGGCGGCCGCGAAGGCTTTCATCGGCGCCTGTGGCAACTGGGCACACTGCCGGACGGGGTGCGCCTTAGCCTGATAAGCCCGGATGGCGACATGGGCTTTCCCGGTGAATGCCGGGTACAGCTGGACTATCGTCTGGCGGGCAACAACCTGTTTGTGGAGTTTATGGCCTCAAGCAGCCAAGACTGCCCGGTGAGCCTGACTCAGCACAGCTATTTCAACCTCGATGGCCGGGCGGATATCGCTGAGCACCAGTTGCAACTCGATAGCAACAAAACCCTGGCAACCGACTCTGAAGGCATTCCCTGCGGCATAGTCGATACCCAAGGCAGCATGTTGGATCTCAGTCAGGGCAAGGTACTCAAGACGCTGCTGGGGCAGCCGGAACTAGCCGCCGGCCAAGGGTTGGATCACTGCTTTATCAGCCGGCAACAGAAAGATGAGCTCTGGCGTGTGGGCCGTTTGAGCGCGCCGCTATCGGGTCGCGGCCTGACACTGTATACCAATCAACCCGGAGTGCAGCTTTACACCGGCGCCGGGCTCGAAGGCGTCAAGGGTCGTAAGGCCCAGGCGATGAAGGCCTGGCAGGGTGTCTGTCTTGAGCCGCAAATGCTGCCGGACGGCGCCAATCAGCCACAGCTGCACGGCGATCCCTGGATAACACCCGGACAAGTCTATCACCATTTGAGCCGCTACGAGTTCGATACCCAGGCATGACCAAACTCTATTTCAACGCCGAGGATCTCGGCCAGATCAGCATAGGCGCCTTTGCCTTGTCCGTGCCCATCTCTTTTTCCGAGGAGGCCTGGATGCTGGCGGCCAATCTGCCGATGGTGAATCTGGTGCTGGTGGTGGTATTGAGCCTGAGCTTTATCGCCCTGTTTGCTTATCAGAGTGTGTTTCAGGCCAATATCAAGGCCAGGGTGTGGGTGTTCTGGCTGCGGATCCTGCTGGCTTATGCCCTGACCCTGCTGGTGGTGAGTGTCGTCTTACTGGCCCTGGATAAATGGCCATTATTGAGCGATCCCTTACTGGCGCTGAAGCGCACCCTGCTGATCGCCATGCCGGCCTCTATGGGCGCCATCATAGTCGATAGCTTCGATAAAGAATAATCGACTATCGCCGGATATTGATTGTCGTATTTCATTGACATCAAAATTCAATTTAAAATTTTATCATCAACAAAGGAAGATCGGGTTAAACCTACATCATTCACCCCATATTGGCTTGGGTTGTATAGTTTAATTTCTGCCAGTATTTGCTGTGATGAAAATCAGACAATTATTCATCTTTAACCCAACTATTAAATTGTCATACCAAAGCTAAGATCCCATTCCAGCGCAGGAACCAAATGCAAACCACTGGCATTCAAGGCGATTAATGGCTCTGCGATTGACTTATGCACCAAATAATCCATCATCCCTGGAATTTGGAAAATACATCTCTTTTCAAGAGGTATTTCAGATAACTTTTCAGAGTTCAGTCGGCAATTAAATGGATTTCCTACTTTACCACCTTCTAAACGTTCAGTGTATTCTCCATTATCAAAGTCATAAGCATCAATATTATTATCTACGACTAAAATTGAATATGAATGTACACTTTCATCATTATGAGTATATAAAGCTGGGAGTAACTGAACCTGATAAAGGTCAAAGTATTCCAGCACTTTACTTATCCGGTTTGACAGTAATGGATCACTTAAAGCAGTCATAGCTTCGATCAGCGGAATAGCCTCATTATCATCTGCCTCAGACTCAACCTGGATCGGCATATCAAGACAAGTCGGTTGTCTAAAAGTTAAATAATGGCTTTTACTGCAGGAAACATAAGGGGAAGGCACCTTTCCAGAGCCACATATCAGTACATAATATTCTTCGTTAATATCTGGTATCATTTTCTCCAACTTATAAATCATTTTTTAAAATGTCAGCATTCGACTGACGACACACCCGGTACGCCGCTTCAGCAAACCAGATCCCAAGTGCTTTTTGACACTATCGATTCATAAACACTTATTGCGACCTTCCCCACCTCAGGCTGAATTTCCATTAGCCGTTCTTTGTCCGCTTTAATTATTCGATTTTGCTCTCGGTAAAATTTCTACGAAGAAAAATCTGATAATAATTCGTCTTTAACCCAGCTATTAAATTGTCATACCAAAGCTAAGATCCCATTCCAGCACAGGAACCAAATGCAAACCACTGGCGTTCAAGGCGATTAATGGCTCTGCGATTGACTTATGCACCAAATAATCCATCATCCCTGGAATTTGGAAAATACATCTCTTTTCAAGAGGTATTTTAGATAACTTATTATAGTCCAGTCGGCAATTCCTTGGATTTCTTACTTCACCATCCTCTAAAATCCCAGTGTATTTTCCATTATCAAAGTCATAAGCATCAATATTATTATCTACGACTAAAATTGAATATGAATGTACATTTCCATCATTGTGGGTATATAAAGCAGGGAGTAACTGAACCTGATAAAGATCAAAGTATTCCAGTACTTTACTTATTCTGTTTGACAGTAATGGATCACTTAAAGCAGTCATAGCTTCGATCAGCGGAATAGCCTCATTATCATCTGCCCCAGATTCAACCTGAATTGGCATTTTAAGACAAGTCGGTTGTCTAAAAGTTAAATAATGACTTTTACTGCAGGAAACATAAGGGGAAGGCACCTTTCCAGAGCCACATATCAGTACATAATATTCTTCGTTAATATCTGGTATCATTTTCTCCAACTTATAAACCATCGTCTTAAAATTTCAGCGTTCGACTTTCCGGTATACCCGGACCATCGCTTCAGTGAACTGAAGTCGGACGGCCGGGCATAGGGATATCAGTCGTCGAAGCTGTCATCCCAATCGTCATCGAAATCATCACCCATGTTGTCGGCTTCGACCTCGACCTCAGGTTCCGGCTTGGGCTTACGCGCGGGAGCGCTGTCTTTGACGTTGTTCAGATTGACTCTGGCCTGCTGCTTTTGCATAAACTCGCTGCGGACCGCTTTGAATGCACTACCGAACTCACGCTCGGCAGCCTTGGCTTCATCCTCACCCAGATCATGCAGGTTGGGTTTAACTATATCTTCCACGTATTCAATAATCGCATTACGCTGAGAGTTGAACAGGTAGATACGTCCAGGAGATGCCTCGGGTAACTGATTGTCATGGACGACGATAGCATTGCCACGTGCGGTTCTGAGCTCGCCATACCAAACTTGTTTCTTTGCAGTGTTATACATATATGCCAATACCCTTAAATCAACACATACACCAGAGAAGTTGCCAATAAGTCGCTGCGCATAGTGCCTGGACTTGCTCGCGCCTTCCCTAAAGTTTTTCGGCCAAAGAAGCGCACTACTGCTCACTTTGCCACAATAGGTTTCCACCTTTGGGAGGTGGAGTTTTCAAGTGCGTATTCTTACAGAATCTTTCCGAGAATCAATGCTACAAACCGTGATTTTTCCAACTAAATAACGATTAATTTTTCATGACAGCACCCTCGAGTGCTCTCACAAAGGACTTTAGCCCAAATTTCCATCAGGGCAAGTTGAATTTTGCACGCAAACGCCTTAAGGCTGCATGTTACAGCCAAACAGCGGCGACAGAGAAAAAGCTGCCGAGCGAGTGTTCAGCAGCCATAGGGTGTTGAGCGTCAGTAGCTACTTACTTCAGTGTCAGCACGACCTTGCCCGAGTGACTTCCGGATTCCAACAAGTGGTGTGCCGCAATGCACTCTTGCAGCGGGAAACTGGCAAAAATATGTGGCTTCAGGGCACCTTCATTCAATAACGGCCAGACCTTGGCCTTGAGCTCGGCAGCAATCGCCGCCTTGGCCGCTACGCTTTGAGGCCTCAGAGTCGAGCCGGTCCAAACAATACGTTTGGCCATCAGGCGAAAGATATCCACTTCAGCCTTGGCCCCCCTTTGCATGGCAATGGACACCATGCGGCCATCACAGGCGAGTACCTTGAGATTCTTGTTGGCAAAGTCTCCGCCTGCCATATCCAGCACCACCTCGACACCCTTGCCCAGGGTCCAGTCCAACACAGGCTCGACAAAGTCCTGTCGGCGGTAGTCAATCGCGAGTTCGGCCCCCAATTGCTGACACCAGGCGCATTTCTCAGGACTGCCGGAAGTCACCAGTACCCTGGCGCCAAAGGCCTTGGCCAGCGCTATGGCGCTGCTGCCGATCCCCCCCGAGCCGCCGTGGATGAGCACTGTCTCGCCTTGCTGCAACCCGGCTCGCATAAACAGATTGCCCCACACAGTAAAGAAAGTCTCGGGAATCGCAGCGGCTTCTTTCAGACTCCAGCCCCTGGGAATAGGCAAACAATGATCGGCCCAGGTGAGCACATACTCACTGTAACCGCCTCCCGGCACCAGGGCACAGACCTCTTGCCCGGTCTGCCATTGCGCTACGCCCTGCCCCAGCGCCACTATCTCGCCGGCCACTTCCAACCCCAGCACGGGGGAAGCGTCTGCCGGCGGCGGATAGTTGCCTTTACGCTGGGCCAGATCCGGGCCATTGACCCCGGCCGCCGCCACCCGAATCAACACCTGACCCGGACCGGGTTTGGGGATCTCCACATCTGTCAGATAAAGCACCTCGGGCTGTCCGGGTGTGTCGAAAGTCACCTGTCTCATACACTGCTCCTTGATAACTGAGCCACTGCCGAAAGATTTGCCTCTGACGTTAATCCAGAGGCCAAGCCTGGCAGAGACTGATACCTGTAGCCAACACAGTAGCAGAAGCCGTCTCAGGCTCATACCCGCGCCAAGGAAGATGCGAACAAGTCCCATCTATGCACTGCATCGGCTTTCAGGCCTGGATGCAAGGCGTGCTTCGCAGCAAATGGCTTCTGTCTTTTGCCAGAAGCACAACAAAGCCGCCAGGCAAAATTCAGCTTCGGCGAATTTAAATGTAAATTCTATTAATTTCATTGCGTTATAAATCTATCCTAGCTCGCGGTGACCAAGGAAATCCTCGCTGTTTTCCTTTGGAATAAAAAATAGACAATTTTATATTGTATATTTTATTCTTTTACTTCTATGATGAAACACTGATTTACCCTGAATAAAGTGTTGTGCACAGTCAGGCAGTATCGGCAAACGGCGCAGGAGGTCACTTTAACCACTAAAGATCTGCAACAGCAGACTCAAATAAAATGGAGAAAACCAATGAAGATCAGCCCACTGGTCGCCAGTATCGGCCTGCTTTCCGGCATGGCATTCAGCCAACAGACGTTTGCACAGCCCTCCTCCCCCCAAGCTTCCTCACCTCATCCCGCCGCCAGGCTGCACGGTCATCCCTTACTGCCCGCTCAAGCCAACGAGCAGGCGAGACTGGCCTCTCACGCGCGGCTTAAGCGCGAGGTCAACTCTCAAGCGGAGAGGCAGACAAAGGCTTCGTTGCCGGCGCCGCCGCAGGCCTTTAGCAGTCAGGCGGTGGCGAACCAGGTAATTGAAGGACATGCCGTTGACAAAAAAACGCCCCAAAAACGCCAAGCCGTCGAAAGCCTCAACCTGATGAGCCGCTCGGCGGCCGGCGATCTGCAGATGCAGGCCGACAGCAGCTGTGATGAGCTGACAGGCCTCAATGGTCAGGCACTGGTCGATGCATTAAGCGCCGCCACGCCTGCTTGTGTCGGTGCCTTTTACAGCCTGGTGGGCAGTCAGGCCACCGCCAGCTTCAGCCAGGCCAATGTGCTGGCGGTAGCCAATGCCATAGACGGCCGCGCCGAAAGCTACACAGGAACTGACACCCAAGGGCTGGAGTCCTTAATAAACTTTGTCCGCGCCGCCCTCTATGTGCAGTTTTATCATCCGGAAGATGTGCCCGCCTATGATGCCTCGGTAACCACGGCGTTAAGCGGCGCACTGGATAGTCTGTTCAACAATCCCAAGAGCTGGACAGTTTCCGAGGCCAATGCCGGGGTTCTCAAAGAAGCATTGATCCTGGTGGATTCGGCCAATCTGGGCGCCGAATTCAACTGGGTAACCATCAAGGTACTCAACGAATACGACAGCGACTGGCAGGTGCTGTTTGGCATGAATGCCGCCGCCAATGCTGTGTTTACTACCCTGTTCCGGGCTCAGTGGAACGACGAAATGCAAGCGCTGTTCGCCCGGGATCAGAGCATTCTCGATGCCCTCAATCAGTTTCAACTTGAGCAGCGCCAACTACTGGGAACCAACGCCGAATACCTGCTGGTCAATGCGGTACGTGAGATGTCCCGCCTCTACTACATAGAGGCGATGAAGCCCAGGGTCACGACTCTGGTCAAGACGGTAATCGACAGCAGCAGTAAAGAGGACAGCAGCCGCGCCATCTGGCTCGCCGCTGCAGAAATGGCCGACTACTATGACCGCAGCCAGTGCGACTACTACGGCATTTGCGGCTTCAAATACCAACTGGAGCAGGACACCCTGAGTTTCAACTGGAAGTGCTCGGATACCCTGAAGATGCGCGCCCAGGATCTGTATCAGGATCAGGCAAGCTGGATCTGCGAAGTGCTCAGCGGCCAGGAAGCCTACTTCCACAGCAAGCTGGAAACCGGCAATACTCCGGTGAGCGAGGATAACAACGACGATCTTGAGCTGGTGATCTTCAACTCCTCCGGCGACTACCAGTCATTCGCCGGCAGCTTCTTCGGCATCAATACAGACAACGGCGGCATGTATCTTGAAGGCTCGCCGGCCGGGCTCAAGAATCAGGCCCGTTTTATCGCCTATGAAGCCGAGTGGCGCCGCCCCGATTTCCATGTCTGGAACCTGCAGCATGAATATGTGCACTACCTGGATGGCCGCTTCAACCTCCACGGCGACTTTGCCCGCGGCATGTCGGCCGACACCATCTGGTGGGTTGAAGGATTGGCGGAATACATCTCCTACCGGGATGCCAACACCGCAGCCATAGCACTTGGTGAAACCAAGGCATTTGCCCTGTCGCAAATATTCAAAAACACCTATGACTCGGGACAAGACAGAGTCTATCGCTGGGGCTATCTGGCGGTGCGCTTTATGTTCGAGCGCCATATGGATGATGTTCGCCAGATCCTCAGTCTGCTGCGCAGCGACAACTACAGCGAGTATCAAGCCCTGATAGATGGCATAGGCAGTCGTTATGACAATGAATGGTACAGCTGGCTGACAAGCGGCCTGAGCACGGCAGACAATGGCATAGTGGATAAGGGCCCCAGCGACATAGACGCCGCACCCAGCGGCCGTGAAGGTAACTGGAGTGGCCCGGGCGGCAATATCAGCCGAGACTTTGCCCCCTGCACGGTCAGCGACGAATCTTATCGTTATCAGGAAGGCATGACGCCGCTGCTGGATGTGCCAATCGAGTGTATCGACTCGAAAAACGGCCGCGCCAGCCTGGTGTTTGCCAATGAGCAGCGTTCCGACCAAGAGCTGTGGATCAAGGTGGGTGACGGCTGGGGTGATGCCGATATCTATTTCAGCTCCCAAGGCTGGGCCAGCGCCGAAAACAACGAGGGCTTAGGTATAGGCAATGGGAATCACGAGGTGATCAAGGTGCGCCTCAACCCCGACAGTTACTGGCATTACCTGACTCTGGCCGGTGAATTTGGCGGCGTGGATCTATTGCTGTCGACCACAGAAGTCGAAGCCGACCCGGACCCGGCCCAAGGCGGCGGTGATGGCGATGGCGGCGAGCCGGTGGATTGCGGTGCTCCAAGCACAGACTATGGCCAGTTGCAGGCCGGCAAGAATGAATGCCTCAGTGGTGGCCGTTCCAGCTTCTATGTCTGGGTTGAGGAAGATAACACTCGCCTGACCTTCAGCCTCGGCGGCGGCACTGGTGACGCCGATCTCTACTATGCTGCCGATACCTGGGCCGGCACAGCTCACTATGATGCGTTCGCCAAGACCGCAGGCAACAGCGAGACGCTGACAGTCACGGCCAATCGCGGCTGGCGTTACCTGGCGGTGGAGAGTGACAGCCAGTATGCCGGTGTCAGCCTGAGCCTGAAAGTGGCCACGGCCGGTGAACCTCAGCCCAGTGTCCTCGAAAATGCCTGCGCCACCAAGGCTCCCCAGAGTTACAGCAAGTTACAGTCCGGCGCGGCCATCTGCGCCGCCAGTGGCCGGGGAGACTTCTACTTCTATATTGCCGAAGGTACTCAGGCGATTGAAGTTGTCACAGGCCACGGCAGCGGCGATGTCAGCCTCTATGGTGGCACTAGCTGGCCTACGGCCAACAGTTATCAACAGGCATCCACCCAGCAAGGCAACGCAGAGCGTTTGCTGCTGCAGGCGCCAAGCGAAGGTTGGTACTATCTGATGCTGGATGGTGCCAATGCCGAAGGAGTCAGCATCCAGATGCAGGCTCGCTGATAGCGTTACAGTTTGGATGAAAAAAGCGCTGCCTCGGCAGCGCGTTTTTACCTTTACGGCCGTTAGCCCTTCTTGATGGTCATGGTCCAGGCGGCATCACCCTTCTGGGCAAAGTGAGTCACCTCATGGCCCTCTTCGGCGGCCCAGCGAGGAATATTTTCTGTCGCCTGGGCGCAGTCATAGTCCAGTACCACTTCGTCGCCTTTTTCTATGCCCTTTATCAGCTTCTGCAGCTCTATCAAAGGGAAAGGACAGAGTTTGCCGGTAGTATCGAGAACATGTTTCATATACAACTCCTTGGATAAAACTCAGATCTGAGCCAGACGCATGGGCCGGATCAGGGTAAAGTAACTGAAGCAGTAACTGCCAAGCAGAATGGCCGGAATAAACAGCCAGCCCTGCCAGGACAGATAGGCGGTACCCACCAGCGCATTGCCCAACATGCAACCACCGGCAATACCGCTGCCAAAGCCCATCAACAAACCGCCGATAAGCCCAAACAATACCGTCTTGTGGCCCGGATAGCGCCAACGCTGCTCCGAACTGCCACGGGCGGCAATAAAGGCCCCGACAAACAAACCGATGAGGAAGTATCCCGGCCAGCCGAAGAACTTGGTGTTGCCAGTGGTCAGCAGATCCCACAGCAGAGCGCTGGGGCCACTGATGCCAACGCCACCGACCCGACCGCTTTCCAGGCTCGCAGGCCAGGCCAGCAGAGCCAGCACGCCAATGATCAGCGCACTCACGAAGGGGTGCCAACGGGCTTCAAACAACAGGTGTGCCAGGCCGCTGCGCCTCGGGGTCATCAGGACCACAGGGCGCTTGCGTCGCTTGAGATAGCGCATCGCCAGTACGGAGGTCAGCAGCGCCAGGGCGATACTCACCAACCAGGGCGAAACACCCAGGCTCTGATACAGGGTCTGATCGGCCAACTGTTGCTGTTTGATGGGGGCCAGCATGCTCTTGAGCTCGGCCGTGCGCACCAGTTTACTGGCAACAATAAAGCCCAGCACAGCCATCACACTGGCAGCCAAGCCTTCGGCCGCCCTGTAATAGGCTCCGGTGGAGCAACTGCCTGCCGCCGCCATACCCAGGCCGAACAGCACGCCACCAATCAGAGTTGCCAACCAGGGGAAATGCCCCGTCGGCAACTTGACCCAGCCCAGCTCATAAAAGGCAAACAGCCCCAGGCTCTGGATACTGATGGCGATCACCATGGTGAAGTCTTTCTGCAGGAAGGTGTCACGTATGCCACCCGCCATGCAGAAACGCCCCCGCTGCATCACAAACCCCATGGCCAGACCTATGCCCAAACCACTGAGAATCGTCAGCATAACCGGCTCCTCAGCGCTGGATCAGATAACGGATAGTCGGGCCGTTCTGTTCTATCTCCAGCACCTTGTAACCGTGGTTCTTGGCGTCTAATGGAATATTGTTGATCGACTGTGGGCAGTCGCTGATCACTTCCAGAATTTCGCCGGGCTTGAGCTGGGGCATGGCCTCCAGGGTGGCAACGGCGGGATAAGGACAGGGTTCACCAACCATATCCAATTGATAATCAGGAGTATATTGGCTCATTACGCGGCCTCCGCAGTCAGTTGTGCATCCCGTTTGGCTTTACGGGCAAAGAATTGTTTTTCCCAGGCGAGCATGGCGGCAAACGCCAGGCCCAGCATCAGGTAGGTGGCCAGCAAGCCGCCCTTGTCCCCCAAGCTGGAAAGCAGGTTGACCTTGTCCCAACTGGTGGCCAGTGGTTCGGCAAAGTCGTCCCAGTAGTAGGCCAAAATGGTGGAGCCGATAACATTACCCAGGCCAACCCACCAGAAGTGCACCTGCCCTTCCACGGCGCGGTACATCCAACCGGTTTCGCAGCCACCGGCCAGCACTATACCGAAACCGAACAGCAAGCCACCGATAACCGCGTTGGGACCGGCCCACATGATCTTGGGTGAAACCCCTAGTTGCACATAGCTGTAAATCCCTATGGCACTGACCGCCATACCTATGATGATCGCCTTGGCCATATGGGTACGGCCGGTGATCCACATGTCGCGAAATGCCGAGGTAAAGCAAATCTGTGCCCTTTCAATCAACAGACCGAAACCGACGCCACAGAGCATGGCAATACCCAGCTTGGGTGCGTTGAACAGGGTCAGGAGTCCCCAACCGACTATGCCGATAAACACCAGCATGCCGATACGAAAACGCCGTCTGGCCTGGTTTTCATCCTGCTTGACCGAGCTGGCCTTGGTGACCTTCTTCAGCGCCACCGGAATGCGGAACATGGGCAGCAAGGTGAACTTGGCGCCAAAGTAGGAACCGGCAGCAGTGGCCAGCGCGAAGAACCAGGCATGCAGCGAGAACTGCGGAATACCGGTAAAGAAGGCCGCCAGGTTACACCCCATGGCCAAACGAGCGCCGAAGCCGGCTATGATGCCACCAACCAGGGCCTGCATGATGCGCACCCGGCTCTGTGGCATTCTGAGCTTGACGTTGTTGGCCCATAGCGCCGCGGCGATACAGCCACCGAACATGCCGATAATCATCATGCCGTCGATGCGATCCAGCGGCGTACCGGCCAGACCTATCACCTTGAAGTAACCCCAGTTTTCCGGTTCGGCACCAAGCATTTGCAGTAAATGCCCACCCCAGCGGGTGAATTCGCCGGTCACGGCCCAGAAGGTTCCGGTAAGACCAAAATAGTAGGTGGAGAGAATACCGGCAGCGATAACAGCCGGCATGGGAGCCCAGAAACGGACCAGATATTGTTGTTTAAATTGTTGCCATGTCATGTCATTACCCTAATGAACGAGACCTTGTCTAAACGGACACAGGCGTGTCCGTCAACCATTACAGGTGCGAACAGGCAGCCCGCAGAAACTGACCTGTCGCATCTTATGTATGCCTTTACGGCGATAAAATCGCTGGAGTGCAGCAAACGACCGGCTGTCTGCCATCATCAAAGCACTAAAGACCGGCTGGAACTGGGTTCCGACCGGTCATAAACAGTGTTTAACAACGATGATGAGCAGACAGTAAGCGCTGTGCCAGGGAAGAGGCCCGAGTACTTCGAGGCCTTATTCGCAGCTTCCCTAAATGGCTTTGGCCAGGCGATCGCGGCTCAATCCCGTCAGTCTGTGACCATGGGTGTAGAGCGTCGCACGACCGTTGCGGCAAAAGCCCACCAGCGTGATGTTGCTCTTCTCGGCCAACTCCAACGCCAGTGAGGTCACGGCGGACATGGCAAAAAGAATCTGAATATTGGCACTGGCAGCCTTTTGCACCATCTCGAAACTGGCTCTGCTGGTCAATAAAACCGCGATTGGCCGCTCGGCATGTTTCTGTGAAAAGGCACCGATTAACTTATCCAGTGCTATATGTCTTCCAATATCTTCATAGGCATCAATAATATGCCCATCTTTATTTAAACCCATGGCAGCATGGGTGGCGCCAGTTAATTTAAAATGCTGTTGATTATCCTTAACAAAATTCAAAGCAACCTTTAAATTATTGATATTAAACTTGGCACCATCATCAACTCGAATAACAGGTTTAACCGCTTCTTCAAGTTGGGCAACACCGCAAAGTCCACAACCGGTTCTACCGGCCATATTGCGTCTTTGTTGCTTTAATTCCATGAAACATCTTTGGGTTATCTCAATCTGAACCAGCACACCTTCTTCGGTATACTCAAGTTCAACACCCTTGATTTCATTTATGTTTCTGACTATGCGCTCCGACAAGGTAAAGCCGATTGCAAAGGCTTCGAGATCCTGCGGACTGGCCAACATTACCGTGTGGGCAATGCCGTTATATACCAGGGCGATTCTCACTTCGTTCGCTAAGTAGTCAGTTAATTCCGAAGCCTGCCCTTGTTCCATAAGGGTGACTTGTTTCTCGGTGACAACGTCATGCGAATAATAATCCATAAGTACCCTCTGAACCTATCTAAATAATAAAAATTTACAGACTTTAAAATAAAATAAGAGCTATATCACAAACTCATAAAGTAAATAAAAACAGGGTTGCTTCAACTGCATTCATTTTCTATTATCCTTCTGTCTTTCGATGGAAGAACGTCGTCTCCGGTGAGGCGTCCGGACTTCAAATCCGGGTGGGGCTGCCAGCAGTCCCGGGTAGGTTCGACTCCTATGTTCTTCCGCCAATCTTCATGGGACCAGAAAAGTTCAGCGTCCCGGATCTCCCGACTGTTACTGCGATACTTCCTGCGAGTAAAACCGCTGCGATCGAAGAACTCCAACAGTTGAATACTCACCTTGCGGCCAAGACCTACCATCGCCTTGAACTCGGCGGTTTCCAGTTGTCCCTTTAGCTCTAAATGACCGCGAATAAGATCGGCGTAATGGCACAGCTTACTGCTGAGCAGATATCTGTCTTTCACCACGGCGGTGATAAACCCCTGTTGCACCAACTGGAAACACAGCGGCCGCAGCTCACCCGGCTCCAATTCAAGATATTCGGCCATTTCCGTGACCCACACAGGGGTATCCTGCTGCTCCAGCCAAGGAGATAAACGCTGCCAACAGGCTTCGGCTTTGGGATCCAAGGTCATTCTGTGCTGCGGCAACTGCAGCAAGGCGCCGCGCAGCACCATGCGGCGATCGCGACAGAGGCGCTCCAGGATCAAACCGGCCAGCGGCGATGGCAACTTGCTGTGACTCATGCGCAGCAGGCGGTTGCGCCCCAGCCCCAATTGATCCGGGTGCTGCTGATGGTATTGCTCCAGCAAGGACAGATAGTGCTGTTGCTCGGCCTCAAGCAGTTCAGGTGCCAACAGGAAACCGCCATGGCGGCTGAGTCCGGATTCTTCGATGACCCGACTCAAACCAGCTTCGGTCAACTGCCAGCGCCAGGCCAAGTCAGGCACGGCCAAGGCCTGCTGCCTGCCTAGAAGGGTAAGAGCCGCGGCCGGAGTCTCGGCGTCGGCGAGACGGCCAAGAAGAGCGAGCCGCTCTTCGGTGCGTTTCTTGCGATTGGGCACTGTGAGTGCCAGTACTCTGCCGGCACCCAGGGTATGCTTGCCACTGGCATGACGCAGCACTATGGGGTCGTCCTGGCACAATATCAGTGGCTTATCCAGCACCAGTTCAGCCAGGCAGTAGCCGCGCTCATCGGCCTCGGTCAGTTGGGATATGCGTCCCAGAGTATGATCGGCGCCGTGGTGGCAATGTACGCTCTGCCAGTGAGTCACTGGCTCAAAGGCACGGATCTGCACCACAGGGCGGCCACAGGCGTCCGGCTGCGGCAAGTTGCTGAACCAATCGCCACGCTGCGGCGCTCTGTGGTTATCGACGCCACTGAGATTGAGGGCGACCCGGGTGCCCGGCAGCGCCGTCTGCGACTCCTGCCCCTGGCAGTGAATGCCGCGGATCCTCAGCTTGTCTTTCTGACCCGAGCTGTAGAGGTTATCACCGACATTGGCACTGCCACTGATCACTGTGCCCGTGACCACCCAACCGGCGCCTTTGACGCTGAAGGCGCGATCCAGGGTCATGCGAAAGGCCTGCTGCGCGTCTGTGGCGACGCCAGCCTTCTCAAGCTGTAGCTCGCTCGATGCCAGCGCCAGAATATGCTCTCTGAGTGAATCGATCCCCTGGCCATTGCTGGCCGAAACGCTAAACACACCGGAGGCCTTGAGGGCAAACTCACAGAGCAGCGCCTCACTCTCTGCAGCCACTTCATCAATGCGGGCCCGCTCCACCAGGTCACTCTTGGTGAGCACCAGCGTCAGGCTCTTAAGCGGCAACATGGCTAAAATCTGCAGATGTTCGCGGGTCTGCGGCATCACGCCGTCGTCACAGGCCAGTACCAAGAGCGCGTGTCTGGCATGACTGACGCCCACCAGCATGTTGTTGATAAACTTTTCATGGCCAGGCACATCGATAAAGGCCAGTCGCTGGCCGTCGGCAAACGGCATAAAGGCATAACCCAGATCTATGGTCATGCCGCGGCGTTTCTCTTCCGGCAATCTGTCGGTATTCTGCCCTGTCAGGGCCCGAATCAGGCTGGTCTTGCCATGGTCTACATGGCCGGCGGTTACCAGGATCACAGCGACACTCCCAGAGTGCTCAGCTCGGCTAGTAACTCGGCTTCATCGTCGACCCCGCGCAGATCCAGCAGCAGTTGCTCATTGCTGATCCGGCCAATCACCGGCCGCTCGGCCTGCTTGAAGTGTTGCTCAAGCTCAATCAGGCTAGCGCCCGGATTGGCACTGAAAGCCAGAGCCACCGAAGGCAGGAAGGTATCCGGCTGTGAGCCACTGCCCACCTGGGTGCGGCACTCCACCAGCTCCAGTTGATAGCCGGGGGCAAACAGGGGCTGCAACGCCTGGTGCAAACGGCTGCCTAGCAGTTTGAGTTGCTGCTGGCTGCGGCCGAACTTGGCCATCATAGGCAGTTCAGTATCCAGGGTTTCCGGGTTGAGATAATGGATCAGTGTGGCTTCCAGCGCCGCCAGAATCAGCTTATCGCAGCGCAGCGCCCGTTTGAGCGGATGGCTTTGCAACTTGTTGATAAGCGACTGTTTGCCAACAATCAGCCCGGACTGAGGGCCACCGAGCAGCTTGTCGCCGGAGAAGCTTACCAAATCGACCCCATCGGCCAGCATCGCCTGGGGAGTGGGTTCCTGCTTGAGCCCGAAGCGGCGCAAGTCGGTGAGCGAGCCACTGCCAAGATCCGAGATCAACGAAATATCATGCTCGCGGCACAGTGTCGCCAGCCGCGACTCTTCCACCGAGGCGGTAAAGCCCTGAATATGGTAGTTACTGGTGTGTACCTTCATGATGGCAGCGGTGTTTTCGGTTATCGCCTGCTCGTAATCCCTGAGGTGGGTACGGTTGGTGCTGCCCACTTCCACTAACGTCACTCCGGCCTGACGCATGATGTCGGGGATCCGGAAGGCGCCGCCTATCTCCACCAGCTCACCGCGGGAAACTATCACCTCTTTACCGGCCGCCACCGCCGACAGCATCAACAGCACGGCGGCGGCATTGTTGTTAACCACACAGCAGGCATCGGCGCCGGTGAGGCGGTGAATAAGCGAGCTGACGGCATTGTCTCTGTGGCCGCGCTTGCCGGCCTGCAACTCAAACTCCAGCGGAGTTGGGTAACGCATCACAGAAGTGACGGCCTCGATGGCCGCCTCGGATTGCTGCGCCCGTCCCAGGTTGGTGTGCAGCAGGGTGCCGGTGAGGTTCCATACCGGCCTTAAACTGTGGCGATAATCGCTGGACAGCTGATCAACCAAAATGCCATACAGGGTTTGGTGTGAGTGACACCACTCAGGCAGGCGTTGCTCGCTGCCTATCCCGGCTCTTGCCAGCCGAAGTTGTCCATCCAGCGCCTGTTTGACGGCGGCCTTGCCAAAGCGGCTCAGCAGTGGGGCCAGCGCCGGCTCGGCCAGCAGGCTATCCATGGAAGGCAAAGCCCGATAGAGGTCTTTGAGAGTATCGGCAGTTTGGGTCATCATCTGTTTCATCATTGACTGAATAAAGGGAGGGCCTGAGCCCTCCCGGCTTTCTTACTGGCTTGGTTACTCGCTGTCTTCTGTCTCGTGGGCCAGCAACAAGGGATTGACTGTGGTAGCACCATAGCCTTTCTCATTGAGCTGACTGTCGAGCATCAGGGTCGCCAAATCATCGGCGGCCACATCCATCAGCGGCGCCTTTTCGAGGAACATCATCTTGGTATAACCATGACAAGCCTCGCAGCTTTCGATGCGAACATTGGCCTGATAGTCGTCCAGAGACCAGAGGTTCATCTCCTTGTCATGCCCGCAGCAAGTGCAGTGGGCACGTATGTAGTGCCACTCGCTCTCACACAGGCTGCAATGCAGATAACGCAAACCGGCTCTGGGTTCATCGACTATCACGCTGGCAACCGGATGGCTGCCACAGACCGGACACAGGCTCTGCTGTTCGACCCTGCGCTGATCCATGCGCTGAATAACTGCCGGCGCCCAATGAGACCAATAAAGCCCCATAGCGGCCCACAGAAACAGACTGAACCTGGCGGGCACTGCACTCAGGTTGCCCTGACGCAGCGCCTGCCCCCAGGCACTCAATTGCTCGGGTGCCTGTTGCATCAAGAGACGCAGCACCCGGGCGACCGACTCATCCACCTGCGGCAGGAGTTCGCTGAGCAGTTGCTGCAGCAAGCCCTGCCAGTAACTGTCGGCGCTGGGTCCCAAGTCTGCGAGGGGCTCGCCCTCGGACTTGTCCCAAGCGGGAGGAAGACCGAAGTCTTCCTCCGCCGCCAGTTTGGCCTGTACAGCGACCAAACGGCGACACAGTTCCAGGTAATCAGCCAGCGGCGAGTCCTTGGCCAACACTTCCAGACGCTTGGCTCTGCGCAGATAAATGCTGACAGGATCGGCGGCTTTCAGTGGTTTGAGCTCCAGCGGCGATTCGCTACCGGGGGCCAGGGGTATCTCGGCTGTTTGACTCATTTAGTGTTTCTCCGTTTCCGAATCTTCTTCCAGCATTCTGGGGTGGTGCTTACGACACCAGGCCTTGGAGACCTTGCCGTAGAGCATGCCCGCAACTGAACCTTCTACCCAGGTCGCCATCCAGAAGTGCACCATCACGAAAATCAACATGATGAGGGCACAGACGGCGTGCACCAGAATGGCCCAGCCCACGGTAGTTGCTGAGAAATAAGGCGCAAAATAGGGCTGCCACATGATGAAGCCGGTGACAGTCAGTCCGATGGAGGTCACCACGAAAGCACGGAACAGCACCTTTTGCCCTGGGTTGTAATGGCCGATAGGCGGTATCTTGTCCTCGTTCTCAAACATCACATCCTTAATGGACAACATCCATTTCAGGTCGTTCTTCTCCCACTTGTTGTGATGGTAGTAACGCACCAACATCAACATCAGCGGCAGACACATAAACAACCCGGCAATGGGGTGAACGAAACGCGCCAATTGAGGCGTGCCCGCAATAGCCCCCATCCACTGGAAGGAAGGATAAAAGAACGAAAAACCGGTCAGAAAGGTGACCAAACCTGCCGCCACAATGAACCAGTGACAGATGCGGTCGAACAGCTTATGACGCACTATCATCTCTTGCTTGTGATGCTCGCTCATTTGCCGTCCTCCTCTTTCTGAGCCGCTTGCTGATCTTCTTCAGGCGGCTGATAACCGGGTTGATCCTCTTCGACTATGTTGCGGCCAACGGTGATCTTGTGCAGACAAGCCACAGCGGCTGTTGCCAGGATCCCAACTGTACCCAGAGGCTTGACCCAGTCCTGCCACAGAGTGACAGACAGTGGGATCTGCGGATCTTCCGGCATGTTGTAGCTTTCAGGCTGAGTGACATCGTGCAATATCATCATCATCCCTGTGCCACCCACACCCTCCGGGTTGTACAGCCCGGCCTTGGCAAAGCCGCGTTCCTTGAGTTCGGCCACCCGCTTATCGGCATAGAACAACATGTCTTCACGGGTACCGAAACGCAGTGCGCCTGTAGTACAGGTCTTGACACAGGAAGGCTCCAGCCCGACCGCCAGACGGTCGGAACACATGGTGCACTTGTAGGCCTTGTTGTCCTTGGGATCGATTTTGGGGATATCGAACGGACAAGCGCTGGCGCAATAACCGCAACCGATACACTTGTCTGAATCGAAGTCCACCACCCCATTGACATGCTGCACAATGGCGCCTGCGGTCGAACACGCCTTGAGACAGGCGGGATCGGCACAGTGCATACAAGCCGAGTGAGTGAACTGCCAGCGCAGCTTATTGCGCTCGTCCATCACCTCGTTGTACTCCATCAGGGTCCAGACCTGACCTGAGAGTTTCATCGGGTTTTGATAACTTCCCTCGAAACTGCCCACTTCCTCGCGCAGATCGTTCCATTCGGAGCACGCCACCTGACAGGCCTTACAGCCGTTACACTTGGTCGCATCAAACAGTTTTGCAACCTGCTTGACGTCACCAATCCGAGTTTGCGATGCCGGCGTTGCCGCTGAGGTGCCTGAGCGTCGAATAATATCTTGTGTTGCCATTATCAGACCTCCGCCTTCTCAACGTTCACCAGGAACGCTTTGTACTCAGGAACACCCGTGTTGGCATCACCCATCTCGGTCGTCAGCACATTACAGGTATATGCCTTCTTGGTGAGGGCGTTATGACTACCGTGACGTGGAATACCCAGAGTGTGTACCGTTTGACCATTGACTTGCAGTGGACGCAAACGCTTGGTCACCAGAGCCTTGGTAAAGATGTGGCCACGCTTGGAGCTCACCTTCACCAAATCACCATTCTTGATGCCTTTTTCTGCCGCCAATTGCTCGTTCATTTCCACAAAGGTCTCTGGCATGGAGATCGCCGCCAAACGGCAGTGAGTCGTCCAGAAGTTAAAGTGTTCTGTGAGCGAGTATGTGGTACAGGCGTAAGGGAACTCGTCTTTGGTACCTATGGTTTCTTTCACACCCTCAAACCAACGCAGCACAGGGCTGTGCACCACTTTCGGATGCAATGGGTTGGTCCCGATTGGTGATTCCACCGGCTCATAGTGTTCAGGGAACGGCCCTTCTTTCAGCAGCTTCAGGGCGAACAAACGGCCCACACCTTCTGCCTGCATGATGAATGGGTGCGCGCTGTCCTGTGGATTAAGCTTGGCGTTGAAGTCAGGCACATCTATGCCTTCCCACTTGCCATCTTTCCACTCGACTATGGTGCGATTTGGATCCCAAGGCTTACCGTTGACATCACAAGAAGCGCGGTTGTAGAGCACCCGACGGTTGGCAGGCCAAGCAAATGCCCATCCCGGGGTAATCCCCTTGCCGGATGGATCGTGGTTGTCACGGCGTGCCATCTGGTTACCTTGCTCGGTCCAGGAACCGGCATAGATCCAACAGGCACAGGCGGTGCTGCCATCGGCCTTGAGTTCAGTAAAGCTGCTCAGTTGACGGCCGGTGTTAACATCGTATCCGTTCAACTCTTTGGTCAGCTCAACAGAGCTCGGGTTATGGGCATCTGTGTATTCCCAGTTAACCGCAGCCACAGGCTCAGGCAGTTTACCGCCCTCTTCGCGATACAGCTTTTTCAGCTCCAGCAAGATGCCGGCAACGATTTCCGAGTCGGCCATGGCTTCGCCGGGAGCATTGGCGCCTTTATAGTGCCACTGCATCCAGCGACCCGAGTTGACGATGGAACCTTCTTCCTCGGCAAAACAGGTTGTGGGCAGACGGAACACTTCCGTTTGGATACTGGCGGTATCGACTTCGTTGAAGCCGGGTTCGTTTTGCCAGAAGGTTGCGGTTTCAGATGACAAGTTGTCCAGCACGACCAAGTACTTGAGCTTGCTCAGCGCCTTGAGGTTCTTGTTACGGTTGGGCATAGAGTTAATTGCGTTAACCCCTTGCACGATACAACCGTTGATCTGACCGCGATACATCATGTCGAGGTAGCGGCCAAAGTCATACATCTGATCCCATTTCGGCAACCAGTCGTAACCGAAGTCGTTTTCAGGGGTCGCGTTATCGCCCCAGAACGCTTTCAGCAAAGAGACATAGAACTTGGGATAGTTTTGCCAGTAGTTGGTTTGACCCGGACGCAAAGGCTTGGGCGTATGCGCTGCCAGGTGAGCGGCCAAAGTGGGTTCATTGTCGTTGGGCAGTTTAACGTAGCCCGGCAGACTCTGCGCCAGCAGCCCCATATCGGTTGAGCCCTGAACGTTGGCGTGACCACGCAAGGCGTTAACCCCACCACCCAACTGACCAATATTGCCCAGCAGCAACTGCACCATGGCCATGGTACGAATATTCTGCGCACCCTTACTATGGTGAGTCCAACCCAGGGCATACATAAAGGTCGCAACCCTGTCTTTGGTATAAGTGCTGCCAATCGCCTCACAGACCACCTGGTAGTCATCTACCGGCGTCCCTGTGATGTTGCTGACAGTGGCAAAGTCGTAACGTTCTACGTGCTCTTTCAGCAGGTTCCATACACAACGTGGGTGCTCAAGGGATTCATCCACCTTGGCATAGCCGTCTTCGTCGAGTTGATAGAACCAGGATTCTTTGTTGTAGTCGCCCTTCTCTTCATCGAAACCGGAGAACAGACCTTCGTGGAATTCAAAGTCTTCCCGCACCAGATAGCTGGCGTTGGTATAGGCCTTCACATAGTCGAAGTTGATCTGGTTGGTGGAGATCAGATAGCGGATCACACCCAGCAAGAAGGCAATATCTGTACCTGAGCGGATAGGAGCATAGTGATCGGCCAAAGCGGCACTACGGTTGAAGCGAGGGTCAACCACAATCAATTTGGCATTGTTATGTTGCATAGCTTCTGTAACCCAGCCGAAACCGACAGGGTGCGCTTCTGCAGCATTACCGCCCATAATTATCACTACATTAGAGTTCTTGATGTCGATCCAATGGTTGGTCATGGCACCGCGCCCAAATGTTGGAGCAAGACTTGCTACCGTTGGGGAGTGTCAGTTACGTGCAATGGTATCGATGGCGACTAGGCCGAGAGAACGAGCAAACTTCTGAGTCGCAAGACCACTCTCGTTCGCCATACCGGATGAAGTCATCATCCCTGTGGTCAACCAACGGTTGACTGTAACGCCATCGGCGTTTTTCTCAATCAGGTTGGCATCACGGTCGTCTTTCATCAAACGGGCAATACGCTTGTAAGCTTCGCCCCAGCTGATGCGCTTCCATTCATTGGTGCCCGGAGCGCGATACTCAGGGTACTGCAGACGGTGCGGACTGTTAACATAGTCCACCAGGCCTGCGCCTTTAGGGCAGAGCGCCCCGCGGTTTACCGGATGATCGGCATCACCTTCAATATGAAAAATGGCATGTTCAGAGTTTTTGCCACCGCTGCCTTGGCTATACATAAGCAAGCCACAACCCACCGAGCAATACGGGCAGTTGTTGCGGGTCTCTTTAGCTCTGAGTAGTTTGAATTCCCGAACTGCGGCATAAGCCTTCTCGGACAACAACCCCAGCGCAGATATGGCTGAAGTTGCCGCCCCGGCAGCGCACAGTTTGAAAAACTGACGTCTGTTCATAGCGTCCTCACACTCTTGTCGTTATGAGTTTTGATTGGGGTCGCAGCCCTTGGCTGCGACCTGCCAAGTGCAGTCGAACCAAAGACCACACTCTGTGTAAGATTATCCTTAAAGAAACTCAGGATAACAAATAATGACACGAGACAGAGATCACAAAGGAATAGCTATAACAAATTGAACCACAAAAATAAAACCAGCCAGAATAAAAAGCCAACAAACAAACAAAAAGCAGTTTATAAAACCAAAATGAACAAAAAATACACTAAAAGACATTTTGTCCAAACATATAGGTAAATTTTGTCCCAACAGCGAAAAAGGCAGGATAAAGCACCATTAACTGAGGCTCAATCGACGGGAAAGAGAAAAGGGTTGCGCTAAAAAAGCCGGCAACAAGCACAAGGGGAAATAACAGAACGCAGGAATATAACAGATAAAACAAAGTATTACATCAGTAACACTTTCACACTATCTGCAATGGACAGCCGGGGGAACAGAATAACCGTCATCAAGTCAAATTGACCCACTGCCCGAAAAACGCCCACCACCAAGGCAGGGCACAAACAGATTACAAATGTAAAGATTGCCAATTTCAGCTGAAAAATATCCCACGGCTATGGGGCTAGAGGGAACTTTTCGGGCGAAAGATGCCGCGATAAATTCCCGCCAGCTTCATATCAAGCGAGCGCTTGCAATGACAGAGCCTGTTCTACCGCATCAATAAAGGCCCGGATCAGTGCCGACTCTCGGCGGCGCTGCGTATAGAGCGCATAAAAAGTGGCGCTCTTGAGCCTGTATTCGGGCAATACGGTTTGCAGCTTTCCCTGTTTCAGACTGGGCTCGGCCAGATACCTGGGCAATCTGGCTATACCAAACCCATGACAAACCGCGGCATGGATAGCTTTCTTGTTGTTGAACACCAAAGAGCCCCGAACCTCAAGCTGCTGTTGGCCTGCGGAATGTTCAAAACACCAAAGTTCATTTCGGCTGTTTCCCTGCGCCAAAGTGACCAACTCATGCTGCAACAAGTCGCCGGGTTGAGCCGGAGCAAGGCGTGATGCCAAGTAAGCCGGTGCAGCGCAGAGAACCGATTCGTCCTGCCCCAGTTCCCTGGCAATATAGGGCTCAGACGAGAGCTGGGTGCTGCGAAAAGCGATATGAAACCCATCTTGCAGCAGGTCTACCGGTCGATTGGAAAACTCGGCCACTATGCTTACCTGCGGATGCCTGGCCTTGAAGCCGAGCAGCACGGGAGTCAACACCAGCTCGCCCCAGAGTTCCGGGGCAGTAATCCTCAGTTCGCCGGCCAGTTCATGCCTGCGCCGACTGAGGCTATCGAGCAGCTGCTCATTGAGCTCGAGGATCCGCTCGGCCTGTTGAAAATACAGCTCACCGTCATCGGTCAACGTCAGGCTGCGAGTTGTGCGGTGCAACAACCGGGTTTGCAGTCGCTGTTCCAGAAAGTGAATATCCTTGGAAACTTTACCGGCAGTGATTTGTAGCTGGCGGGCGGCGGCCGCAAAGGAACCCAGACGGACAATCAGGGTAAAAAGCCGCATCAGATAAAGGTTGTCCAGCTTATGATGATCCATTGTTGTTCCCCTCAAGTGCCAATTCATTCCCACCAGGAGCGAATACATTTCCTGAATGACAGATTATTTCCCATAGCGACAGATGTACAGTAGAGGCATAGATTGGACACAAAAGGAAAAGTGAGATGTCAGCTTCACTGAAACACGAGTTCCTCTTTGGCAACGCCGGCGTGAGCCTTAAAAACCGTGCGGTATTGGCGCCATTGACCCACAATATGAGCGCAGCCAATGGCGACCCATCCCAAGCCGAGTTGCAGTGGCTGCAGCTCTGTATCCAAGGGGGCTTTGGCATGCTGATAACCCCTGCCACCCAGGTTTTGCCCGGTGGACGTTGCTGGTCTGGACAACCGGCCCTGATGACTGAGGCGCAGCAGCAATCCTGGCTCCCCGTGGCCAGCTCTGCCGAAGCCAACCAAGCCAAGGTGTTGGTGCAGCTGCACCATGGCGGCCTGCGGGCCCTCCCCGAGTTGAACGCAGAAGGCCCCAAAGGCCCCTCAGCAATAGCACAGGGAACAAGATATCCAAGTGGGGTAGCACAGCTGCAGGATGAGGAAATCCGGCAGCTTATTCAGGCCTTTATCAACTCTGCCGAGCGGGCTTATGCCGCGGGACTGCACGGTGTGGAACTGCATGCCGCCCACCATTTCCTGCTGTGTAATTTTCTTAACCCAGAGGTGAATCGGCGCGAGGATATTTGGGGCGGCAGCAGCCGCAATCGCGCCAGGATCATCATAGAGATTATTCGCGGTATCCGGCAGCGTCTGCCGCGCTCATTTTTGATTGGTGTGCGCCTATCTCCCGAGAGCTACGCCAATGTGAGCGGCATCCGCCTGGCCAACCAACTGGAAGTCGCCAACCTGCTGGCCGAAGAGGCGCTCGACTATTTGCACTTTTCCATGGGGAACAGCTTCAAACAAGCCAATGAAGACAAACAGGCAGGCCCGTTGCTGACACAGATTCGCCAAGGCTATCATGGCCATGTTCCGTTAATGTTTGCCGGAGCTATCACAGATATCCACACCGCCGAACGGGCATTCAACCTGGGTGCCGAACTGGTTGCCATCGGCTCTGCGGCCATAGGCAACCCGGATTGGCTCAAGCGCAGTCTTTCCGGAGCACCTCTTAAGCAAGCGCCATTCAGCCGTGAGCATCTATTAAAGCTGGGCTTCACCGAACAGGCGCTGGAATATTTGGCGAAGATCCCGGCACTGACAGAACAAGCCAGGAAAAACTAACTCCAACAAAAAAGCCACTGCGGTTGCAGTGGCTTTTTGCGGTATCAAGCACAAGTGCCTATCTCCGGTATACCTCAGAACGGGATATCATCATCCCAGCCGTCATCCAGATCCGGCGTGTAGTTCTGCTGTTGTGGCTGAGGCTGTGGTGCCGGACGCTGCTGCGGAGCAGCCTGTTGTTGCGGCGCTGGCTGCTGTGGCTTGGGCGCATAACCTGAGTTCTGCGGCTGACCATAGCTTTGCTGCTGCGACGCGTTGTACTGCTGTTGTGGCTGTTGTGGCTGCTGCGGTTGCTGAGCAGGCTTGGGCTGATAGCCGCCGGACTGCTGTGGCGCATTGTATTGAGATTGAGACTGTGCCTGACCACCACCGTAACTACCTTGGCTTTGGTTCATACCACCTTGGTTCATACCGCCCTGATTGCCGCCTTGGCTCATACCGCCTTGGTTTTGGTTACGGCCACCCAGCATCTGCATGGTACCGCCCATATCGACAACCACTTCAGTGGTGTACTTGTCCTGACCGCTCTGATCTTTCCACTTGCGGGTCTGCAGCTTGCCTTCCAGATACACTTGCGAGCCTTTGCGCAGGTACTCACCGGCAATTTCAGCCAGCTTGCCGAACATGACAACCCTGTGCCACTCGGTACGCTCTTGCTGTTGGCCCTGTTGGTCCTTCCATGACTCACTGGTGGCCACTGTGATATTCGCTACGGCGTTGCCGTTTGGCATGTAGCGCACCTCTGGGTCCTGTCCCAGATTGCCCACCAGAATTACCTTATTAACACCACGACTGGCCATCGAAATCTCCTGCGATTTTCACGTAATACTTAGCTTAATTGACAGAGCCTAACACAGCTCTGGCTTGTCTTAAATCGAATTGATCGTTCACCTTGAGGTAGGCGACTTTTTCTTCCAAAACCACTATGGCTTCGGCAACCCCTTGCAGCGCAGACAGCTCGGCGGCCATCTTCTGCGCCTGCTCGCGGCCGTTCACCTGAGCCTCCAGAGTGTAACTCTTGAGCAGCACTGGATTTTTCATTCCCAGGGTCAATGCCAGCCAGATAATTAACAGCACCACCGCCACGGTAAACACCCCGGCGGCGCCCATGATTTGATAGGCGCCACCACCGAGCAAACCGCCACAGAAGGCACCGAGAAACTGACTGGTGGAATACACACCCATGGCCGAACCTTTGGCGCCCACGGGACAAAATTTGGCGATCAGGCTGGGCAGCGAGGCTTCCAAGTAGTTAAAGCCGGTAAAGAAGGCCACTATGGCTACCGCCAACACCCAAAGAGTATGGGAAAACAGCGCCATCGCCAGCAAGGCAGCCAACATGATCAGCAGGGCCAGCTGGAACATGCCCTTGGTATTATTGCGCTTCACGCCGATGATGATCAGCGGCACCATCAAAAAGAAGGCGCCGACAAAGGCCGGGAAGTACAACATCCAGTGCTTTTCTTTGGCAAGGCCGGCGTCCACCAAGTCCAGCGGCAATGCCACGAATACCGCCGTCAGCACCAAATGCAGAATAAAAATACCAGCATCGAGGCGAAACAACTGCGGATCTTTAAGCATATTTTTCAGCTTGCCCGGTTCCGCCATGGTATCGCCCTTGGGCGCATGAGCCACAGGGTTGGGCACCAGCAGTTGCACTATCAGCATACCCAGCAGCGCCAAGCCAGCCGTCAGGGCAAACAAGCCAGATAGCCCAAGATGCTGCGCCACCACGGGCCCCACCAGCAGCGACAAGGCAAAGGAGAAACCTATGCACATGCCTATGATGGCCATCACCTTGGTGCGTTGCTCATCCCGGGTGAGATCTGCCGCCAATGCCAGCACGGCGGCGGCGATGGCACCCATACCCTGCAAGGCTCGGCCGGCGACAACGCCGTAAATGCTGTCGGACATAGCCGCCAGGACACTGCCGAGGGCAAACACCAACAGGCCGCCGAGGATCACCGGCTTGCGGCCAATTCTGTCTGACAGTATCCCCATGGGGATCTGCAGTATCGCTTGAGTCAGACCATAGGCGCCGATGGCAATACCCACCCACAGAGGTGAGAAGCCTTTGAGATCTTGTCCATAGAGCGCGAAGACAGGCATGATCATGAACAAGCCCATCATGCGCAGCCCAAATACACTGGCTAATGAGAACGCGACTTTTCTTTCTGTGCCGGAAAGTCCACCGTTGGCCATAGTTTTTGCCCTGGATTAAGAATTTTTTAAGGGAGCGCATGTTACCACGAAGGTTTTGAACAGCTCAAAGAGAAAAACCCAAGTCGCCCTCAGCCCACGGCTGAAGGCTTGCTACTGACAGTAAGGTGTCAGTAGGACAAATGCGCCGCCGCTATCGGCACAGCGCAAAATATGTGATACTTGTGCTCTTTTTCTCCAGTGATTAGCCAAAGTAGAGACTGATGGACAAGATAGACATTCGCGGTGCCAGAACCCACAATCTCAAGAACATCAATCTGACCATTCCCCGAGACAAACTCATTGTGATTACAGGCTTATCTGGTTCGGGTAAATCTTCTCTCGCCTTCGATACCCTCTACGCCGAAGGTCAGCGGCGCTATGTGGAATCCCTGTCGGCCTATGCCCGCCAATTTTTGAGCCTGATGGAAAAACCGGATGTGGATCATATCGAAGGCCTGAGCCCGGCGATCTCGATTGAACAGAAGTCCACTTCCCACAACCCCCGTTCTACCGTGGGAACCATTACCGAAATCTACGACTATCTCAGATTACTGTTTGCCCGTGTGGGTGAGCCTCGTTGCCCGGTTCACGGCCAGCCGCTGGCGGCACAAACTGTCAGCCAGATGGTAGACAAGGTACTGGAACGCCCCGAAGGCGAGCGCCTGATGCTGTTGGCTCCCGTAGTGCAGGGCCGCAAGGGTGAGCATGTCAAATTACTGGAGAACCTGGCGGCCCAGGGCTATATTCGCGCCCGGATCGATGGCGAGGTGTGCGATCTGTCCGACCCTCCGGCGCTGGATCTGCACGTCAAACACAATATCGATGTGGTGGTTGACCGCTTCAAGGTACGCGAGGATCTGCAGCAGCGGCTGGCGGAATCTTTCGAAACCGCACTGGAGCTGTCCGGCGGTGTGGCCACTGTAGCCAGCATGGAGGAAGGCAGCAATGAAGAGTTGCTGTTCTCCGCCAACTTCGCCTGCCCTCACTGTGGTTACTCCATGGCCGAGTTGGAACCCAGGCTGTTTTCCTTCAACAACCCCGCGGGTGCCTGCCCGACCTGTGACGGCCTCGGGGTACAGCAGTTTTTCGATCCCGATCGGGTGATCACCAACGACGAGCTGTCGCTGGCCGGCGGCGCCATTCGTGGCTGGGACAGACGCAACTTCTACTATTTCCAGATGCTCACCTCACTGGCCGAGCATTACGGCTTCGATGTGGAAACCCCCTTTGGCGATCTCCCCGCCAAAGTGAAGAAGATAGTGCTCTATGGCTCAGGCAAAGAGAATGTCGCCTTCCGTTATATTAACGACCGCGGCGATGTAGTGGTTCGCAACCATCCATTCGAGGGGATCCTCAACAACATGGACAGACGCTACCGGGAGACAGAGTCCAACTCGGTGCGGGAAGAGCTGGCCAAATATATCAGCAACCAGGCCTGTTCCAGCTGTGGCGGCTCACGCCTGCGCGAAGAGGCCCGCAACGTGTTTATCGGCAATATCAATCTGCCGGAGTTGACCACCTGGTCCATTGGCGAGGCCAGCGACTACTTCGCCACCCTGGGCTTCGAGGGGCAAAAGGCACAGATAGCCGAGAAGATCCTCAAGGAAGTGGGCGATCGCCTGGGCTTTTTGGTCAATGTCGGCCTCAACTACCTGAGTTTGTCTCGTTCGGCAGAAACCCTTTCAGGTGGCGAGGCGCAGCGGATCCGCCTGGCCAGCCAAATCGGCGCCGGTCTGGTTGGGGTGATGTATGTACTCGATGAGCCTTCGATTGGTTTGCATCAGCGCGACAACGAGCGCCTGCTCAACACCCTCACTCACCTGCGGGATTTGGGCAACACTGTGATAGTGGTCGAACACGATGAAGACGCCATTCGCATGGCGGATCATATTATCGATATCGGCCCAGGTGCCGGGGTTCATGGCGGTGAAGTGATCTGTGACGGTGACATCAACGCCATTATGGCCTGTGAAGAGTCTGTCACCGGCCAATATATGTCCGGCAAGAAAAAGATCACCGTGGCCGGAGGTCGGGTGCCCTGCGATCCCGGCAAGATGATCAAACTGTTCGGTGCCAGCGGCAACAACCTCAAGCAGGTGGATCTGGAGATCCCTGTCGGGCTGCTGACCTGTGTCACCGGGGTATCGGGCTCAGGCAAATCCACCCTGATCAACGACACCTTCTTCAAGATTGCCCATCGCATGCTCAACGGCGCCACCGCCGAAGAGCCGGCGCCCTATGAGCGTATCGAGGGCATGGAGCTATGCGACAAGGTGGTGGATATAGATCAGAGCCCCATAGGCCGCACGCCGCGCTCCAACCCGGCCACCTATACCGGCATATTTACCCCGATCCGCGAGCTATTTTCGGCGACTCAGGAATCCCGTACCCGCGGCTATCAGCCGGGGCGTTTCTCCTTCAACGTCAAGGGCGGCCGCTGTGAGGCCTGTCAGGGTGACGGCCTTATTAAGGTAGAGATGCACTTCCTGCCGGATGTGTACGTGCCTTGCGATGTCTGTAAGGGCAAGCGCTACAACCGTGAAACGCTGGAAGTGAAGTACAAGGGCAAGAACATTCACGAAGTGCTGCAGATGACGGTCGAGGAAGCCCGTGTGTTCTTCGATGCGGTGCCGGCCATTGCCCGTAAACTGCAAACCCTGATGGATGTCGGTCTGTCTTATATACGTTTGGGCCAGAGCGCCACTACCCTTTCCGGCGGCGAGGCTCAGCGAGTCAAACTGGCTAAAGAGCTGTCGAAGCGGGATACCGGCAAGACCCTCTATATTCTGGATGAACCCACCACAGGGCTGCACTTTGCCGATATCCAGCTGCTGCTGGATGTACTGCACAGACTCAAGTCCCAGGGCAACACCATAGTGGTGATTGAACACAATCTGGATGTGATCAAAACAGCCGACTGGATAGTGGATCTGGGGCCGGAAGGCGGTTCGGGTGGCGGCACCATTCTGGTGGCCGGTACCCCGGAGCAGGTAGCCGAGCATCCAGAGTCCCATACCGCCCGCTTCCTTAAACCTATGCTGTGAGGTGACTGTGACAGGCAACAGACTGCTGTTATTGGCCCTGGTTATCTGTATGGCGGGTTTATTGCTGGCAGCTTTTGATCCCTTGGTGGGCAACTGCAAACGCTATTTGGCTGAAGTAGTGCATTCCGGCCCGGACGGCACTACCGTCTCCCTGCCCGATGGCCGCACGGCGCTGGTTGAACCCAGTGCCCTGCCCCCGGCGACTCTGGTCACCATAGGCGCCAAGCGTCATTTGGTGTCGGGTATTGAGGTATTCAAGCTCAAGGGCCGAGCGGAAACTGAGACACCTTCCGCCAGCCGCGGCGGCAACACCCCACCGCCCGGCTATCAGGGCGGCATGGCACAACTCGCCAAATAAGCAGGCAAACCCGTCTCGGGGAATGGTATAAACTGCAACATAGCTTGAGTTGATTGCCGTTGCCGGAGGCAGGATGCCGATGACACTCTCTATCCACCCGCCGCTGTGGGCACTCTCTATTCGCTCTCCGCTGTGGGCACTCCTATTGATATTGCCGATGCTTGCTGCCGGTTGCAGCAGTTCGCCCGAACGCTGCGGCGCTGAGATTCAGCTGAGCTGGGCCGAGACGAAGCAGTTGCAACTGGATGTCGAAGTGCTTGCCTCGCCCAGGTTGCAAGGTCGGCGCAGCGGCACCCAAGGTGCGACGCTCAGCCGTGAGTACCTCACGGAGCGCTTTGAACAGATCGGCCTACAGCCGCTCACTTCGGTATTTCCGCCCCTGGCCGAGACTCTGAGCGGCTTTCAACACTCATTCAACTATGTCGATGGCTTTGCCGACGCTCGGGGCATCAACCTGCTGGGCTGGCTGCCGGCTGCCCAGCCGACCACTGAGTGGCGCCTGCTGATTGCCCACTATGATCATCTGGGCGATCGCGGCCCGGGCTTTTATCCGGGAGCCGACGACAACGCCTCTGGCGTGGCGGCCTTGTTGGCCATCGCCCGAAGAGTCAAACAAGCGCCCAGTCGCTACAACCTGCTGTTTATTGCCAGTGACGCCGAAGAGCCGGGACTCTATGGCAGCAAGGCCTTGGTGAGCGCATTGCAACAGAGCGGTTTTGCCGAGCACATCTCGCTGGCGGTCAATCTGGATATGATAGGCAGGCCCGGGCTTCCTTATGCCATCTACCTCGAAGGCAGCCGCTATTTCCACCACTATGATGACTTCAGCGCCGCACTGATGGCGGGCACAGGGCTGTGCATTCGCCCCAGTCATCCGCGCCCTATTGGTCGCAGCGTGCAGCGTACCGATTGGCTCAGGGCCTCGGATCATTATCCCTTCCACCAGGCTGGGATCCCCTGGCTCTATTTCGGCGTTCCCGCCCACGCCCAGTACCATACCCGTGACGACACGGCAGACAGACTGGATTATCCTTTCATCGGCGCCGTGGCCGAGGCGGCGGAACAGTTGCTGCGACTGCCAACTAAGCAGTTACAAAACCGATAGTTGGCCTACTATTTGCTTTAAATTTGCCATAAAAATTCCTTTAGCCGTGGAAAGAAGCAGATTTCGCTGTTATAATCTGGCGTTTTCGGTGCGGGAAATCGACACGGGGTTGATTTTCTGTCTGTGAAACTTTCTGCGTCATCCAGACGCGTCCACAAGGCTACAACCCATGTCATCCAGTGAAAAAACTTTCCGAGAACTCGGCCTCTCCGAGGCGTTGCTGCGTGCTCTAGATGAGCTCGGCTACGAGAACCCGACCCCAATTCAAGCTGCGAGTATCGCCCCCCTGATGGCGGGCCAGGATATTCTCGGCCAGGCACAGACAGGTACGGGTAAAACCGGCGCCTTCGCTCTGCCTCTGCTTAATGCAACAGATCATAACCTCAACGCACCGCAAATTCTGGTGCTGGCACCAACCCGCGAACTGGCGGTACAGGTAGCTGAAGCTTTCTCAAGCTATGCCAAATTCATGAAAGGTTTCCACGTACTGCCTATCTATGGCGGTCAAAGCATGCACCAACAGCTGCAGGCGCTGCGTCGCGGCCCTCAGGTAGTTGTTGGTACTCCAGGCCGGGTCATGGACCATATGCGCCGTGGCACCCTCAAGCTCGACAGCCTCAAGGCTCTGGTGCTGGATGAAGCCGATGAAATGCTGAAAATGGGCTTTATCGACGATATCGAGTGGATCTTGGATCATACTCCGGCCGAGCGTCAGCTGGCACTGTTCTCTGCCACCATGCCTGAGCAGATCAAGCGGGTTGCCAACAAGCACCTGAACAACCCTGCCACCATCAGCATTGCCGCCAGCCACACCACAGTTGACTCCATCGAGCAGCGTTTTGTACAGGTGTCTCAGCACAACAAACTGGAAGCCCTGGTACGTGTGCTCGAAGTGGAAAACACCGAAGGTATCATCATCTTTGTGCGTACCCGTAACTCCTGTGTGGAACTGGCCGAAAAGCTGGAAGCCCGCGGTTACGCCTCATCACCACTGCACGGTGATATGAACCAACAGGCCCGTGAGCGCGCCGTGGATCAACTCAAGTCCGGTAAGCTGGACATTTTGATTGCCACCGACGTTGCCGCCCGTGGTTTGGACGTTGAGCGTATCGGTCACGTAGTCAACTATGACATCCCTTACGATACCGAAGCTTATGTACACCGTATCGGTCGTACCGGCCGCGCCGGTCGTACCGGGATGGCGATTCTGTTTGTGACCCACAGAGAGATGCGCATGCTGCGCACCATTGAGCGTGCCACCAACAGCCGTATTTCCCCGATGAAGGTCCCAAGCCCTGAGACTGTGGCCGAGCGCCGTCTGTCACGCCTGGGCGAACAGGTTGCTGCCATCATAGCCAACGAAGAGCTGGACTTTATGAAAGGCGCCGTGGCTCAGCTGTGTCAGCAGTTGGAAGTGGACACAGATATTCTGGCAGCTGCACTGCTGCACCAGGTACAGCAAGAGCGTCCGCTGCAGTTGCCTCCGATCCAAGAGCGTCAGCGTGACAGCCGTGATGAGCGCAGCGGCTCACGCGACGATCGTGGTTCACGGGAAGAGCGTGGTTCGCGCCGTCGTGACTCTCGTCCGGTTCCCGGCGATCTCGGCAAGGCCGATTCCCTGAAGGACAACCCGGATCTGCAGATGTGCCGTTACGTGCTGGATGTGGGTCGTGAACACGGTGTAGGTGTAGGCAATATCGTTGGTGCCATCGCCAATGAAGCCAGCATAGACAGCCGTTACATAGGCCAGATCCAGTTGTTCGATACCCTGACCACAGTCGATCTGCCCGCCGGCATGCCTAAAGACGTACTGGCACACCTGAAGAAAGTACGGGTATGTGGCAAACCTATCAATATCCGTGAAGCCGGCAGCCAGAGCTTCGAAGGTGAACAGCGCCCGGCTCGTCGCCCTCGCAAGCACTCTGGAGAGCGCCGTCCGGATCGTAAGCCCCGTCGTCGTGACGACCGCGGCTGATATCTGCCAATGAAAAACCACCCTCAAGGGTGGTTTTTTGTATCGGCTTCACGGTTAACAACAAAACATCAGCCGGATGCGGCTTCAACCCGGTTACGCCCCAATGTCTTGGCGCGATAAAGGGCCTCATCGGCCTGGGCAAACAGCTCTGATGGGGCATGATTCTGGTTTGGCAAGTGGCAGGCAACTCCCAGGCTCATACTTACCACAGCTGCCGCCTCAGAGTCTTTATGCTCTATCCCCAGCGCCAGCAGCGCCTCAATAAACCCTTGCAGCAAGTGTTTGACCTGAGCTTCATTCTTACCCGGAAACAGCGCCGCCAACTCCTCACCGCCTATCCTGGCCGCTACCAGAGCACCATGAGACAAGAGATAGCGCCGCCACAGCGCACCAACCTGCTGTAGGCAACGATCCCCCTGTTGATGGCCATATCTGTCGTTGTAACGCTTGAAAAAATCGATATCACCGATCACCAGTGAGAAAGGCTCCCCTTCCTGCATACTATGGAGCCAGTAATACTGGAATCTATCATCGAAATGGCGGCGATTGGACAGGCCTGTCAAATGATCCTGCTGCGACTGTTTCGCCAGTTGGGCATTGTATTCCTTGAGGCGACTGGCCTCTGAGTGGCTGGCATTGAGCTCGCGGATAAGCTGATCCCGGCTCACATACAGGAGTTTGCGCATGGTGAGTGGCGTGCGGATAAAGGCGCGCAAATTATTGCGAAACAGCCAATAAAACAGCAGTAAAGGCAAGCTGAAAGAGATGGCCAGCACCAGCTTTCCGCGCAGATTACTGATCATCAACTCAATCAGCTCAGGTGACAACCCAGCCGCGATCAGCGGAAACACTACCCCATCGAGACAAAGCACCAGAATAAACACCAAGGTGTAGACTCCGGTCACGGCAGCCAAGGTCTTGAGCCATTTCTTGAGCCAGATAAACAGTTGCATCATCAGCAGAAATTGCAGGGCTATCATGGTACCGCCCAGCAACATCATCCACAACGAAACCCGAAACAGATCCGGGTTAAGATTGTTGAAGTTGACCATACTAGGGCTTTCCAGCACCCATAACAGGAACTCGAAACCGCAAAAGACAAATAGATTGACCGAGACCAGCAACCTGAGCAGATAGTGAAACACATACTCGCGCCGTTCGGTGATTAGCAGCATGACGGCCGTCACCATAAAGGCACCGTAAGCCATGTTGCCACCGGAAAGTGTCAGGCCATCGGCCAGGGGAAAAGTGTATACGCCGCCCAATACTCCGCCAATGAGCAGAATAATGGACAAGTAGCTATATAGACCTACCCTGCGCACCATGGGCGGCAAAGTTGCCAGATACAGCGGAGGAATTGAGAAGAGGAGGAGGTTGGCCAAATACGCCAAATACACTGAATTCACGCTGATTTGCAGTTCCTTGCCCATTACGCTGAGGTCATTGTAGTTGACCTAGGTTAACATGCCTAACTTTTTGGAACCGTGGATTTTTCCTGCTTTAACTCCTGCAGGCAACGATTACAGATACAGCTATGGCGTGGGATATTCCGCAGCGCCAACTCCAGGTAGCTGAAGTCAGCCTGCATGCACCAGCAAAGCGCAGGATCTGTACCTGCCGCCATGGCGCATTGATTGGCTTGCCTGCAGACGGGGCACAGGGCGGCGGACTTATCTGTCATAAGGCCTCCCTGTCAGCGGGATGATTGATGCCATCCATCACGGGAGCATCCTTGAAGGCAAAGGGATCCAACTCGTCGATGCATCCCAGATTAATGCCGTACTCCTGTGGGTTTGAGCGCCTTTGATGGTGAGTATAGATACCGCAGCGACTACAGAAATAGTGTTTGGCGGTATGGGTATTGAACTGATAACAGCTGAGCAGCTCTGCGCCGCTCACCAGCTTGAGATTGGCCAAGGACACAGAGGCTACCGGCGCGCCGCGGCGGCGACACATGGAGCAATCACAACGGCGAACATTGTTGACTCCCTTGGGAAAAGTGAGCGCCAACTGAATCCCGCCACAATGGCAACGGGCAATATAGTGAGTCTGAGTCATGACAATCCCTGTAATCCTGTTTTATCGGGCAAGCTTATGCTGAAAATTCAAGCAAAACGGCATACGGCTTATTTCATCTTGCCCCAGGGAAAAACCCTTGCCAATAGACAGAAGCTGAACTGCCAAGCTAAATAATTCTCCGTTCAGGCATTCATTCTATGCTTATCCTCCTGCCAATGGGTAAGCATTTCACCCAATATTGTTACAGTAAATTGCCACTATTCCAGATGCCATAATGGAACATTCGGCTTCGAGTTCCTGAAGCTGAAGTTCTCAAATCCATGCCTGAACCGATAATGTTGATAATGGTTGCTCTATTGATAATAGCGCTATCAGGCGGCTTACCGCCCCTATGGCACCGAGGATTTGTCATCAACGCCGAGAGGGTGCCAACGAATGTTTCTGATAGCGAACAAATAGCATACTATCGGAGCGAAACAACCAATCTCATTGATTAGCTGAGCTTTTAATTTATTTTTAAGGAAGCATTTTTCGGTCATAACCCTATGGATCCCATGCCACAAAGTAGGTAGACTGGCCCCGGTTTACCTCCTTGGAAACAAACCAAGGGATATGATTTGGGGGCGTAAATCGGTTGCTTGAGTGGCCAGTACGCGCTCTCCTCAACTTATAGAGAAGGAAATAATGGGTTTACAAGAAAAGCAATGGAAGCGCTCTATCGAAGAGCAGTATGTGGTTGAGTTCAAGCAGGACATAAAGAGCATTCTGGATGCCGACCTGGACGTAACCTTTGACTGGGATAGCTTCGATAGCGCCAAAGAGATCATGTACGTGCCCACCTATGCACTGGATCGTGTCAAATCCGCGTTCAGAGAACTCGCCAACGACCAGGACGCCAAGGAAGAGATTGTTGCGCAGATCAAGACCCTGCATATCAAGAACATCAATGACAATGCCGAAGAAGCCAAGAACATGCGTATCGGCGATGGCGTTTTCGCACTCGAAGTCGGTTTCGGCGGCAACCACGCCTGTGTCTTTAACGACACAGCTATCCGCCAGTACCTGGAAAATAATCTCTGATCATCTAAGCAGAGCATAATGCCTGGGCTCATCTCCGTTTGAGCCCATCAGTATCCAAGGCCGGTCATCCCCCTGAGACCGGCCTTTCTATTTCTTTCTATGCCCTCTCGGCTATTCAATGCCTGTCCTCTCATCGTCTATAGCCAGCAGAGCTGCAATCCCTACTCCTTGCAGCCAGGTATAAAAAAGCGCGCCTATGGGCGCGCTGAATAGATTAAGGCTCTGAGCTTACTGCTTCTTGGGGAAGACTGGATAAGCCTCTTTGCCCAGCAAGATACCCTTTACTTCTTTACCATAGTAACCGGCATGCTTGTGATACTTGCCTTGGGTTTCCTCGAGCTTTCCTTTGAAGCGGGGATCCTGAGGACGCTCATGGGAGTTGATATAGGCAGCCACATCCCAGGCTTGCTGAGTGGTTAGCTGCATACTCTTGCCCAGTGGCATATTCTCGTGAATAAAGAAGGCAGCCGTGTTAACCCTGTGCATTCCGGCGCCCCAGTTAAAGCTCTGAGGCCCCCAAAGAGGTGGCAAGGCATATACACCGGCTATCGCCTGACCTTGGCCATCGGCACCATGACATGCCTGACAATGGGCCTGATAAACCTGCTCACCACGGGCAGGGTCATAGGCCTGCTCAGGTTTGGGGATTGAAGGGTAACCCCGGCCCGGCAGATTGGCGCGTTGCTCTACCGTCAATTGCTGCTTAATGGCTTCAGGAATAGGGAAGTCTTCCCGTTTGCCGCCCTTGATAAGCTCGGCATCGGCCAGTTCAGGCACTTCGCCGTTGACGCCGTATTGATCCATCAAGCCACCGACCCCAAGCCAATAGGCATAGGCAGACAAGGCCACCAACTCAGGGCTGCCGCTCTTTGGCGCCTTGCCGTTCATTGAATAGGTAAAACAGCCCTGGATACGCTCTTCGAAGCTGTTGACCTTATCATTCTTCTTCCGATAAGCAGGATAAGCGAAATAGGCACCCCAGATAGGAGAAGCATTGGGCTTACGGCCGGCATCCATGTGGCAGTTGACACAGTTCAGCTCATTGCCGACGTATTTATCCCGCAGTTGCTGAGTATTGACGAACAGCTGATAGCCCTTGCGCA
The DNA here is from genome assembly GCF_043103185.1 of Shewanella sp. YQ_9. Taxonomy (NCBI): domain Bacteria; kingdom Pseudomonadati; phylum Pseudomonadota; class Gammaproteobacteria; order Alteromonadales; family Shewanellaceae; genus Shewanella; species Shewanella sp. YQ_9. Next base: position 137,044 of record NZ_JBICJO010000076.1, on the reverse strand, counting down.
CCTTGTCACCAAAGGCACCGGCCGGAATGGTATCCAGCGGTCTGGGGATAAGATATTCCTGTCCCTCCACCTTGGGAGAAGAAGGCAATTGCGCCTGGCGATCGGGAAGATTCTCGGCCTGGGCCTGAGCTGTCATTGCGGCCACAGCACCCATGATAAACAGAGTAGATTTTTTCATGCTGCGTCCTTACTTGAGATTGGCAAAATAACTGGCGATGGCGTCGATTTCAGCGCTGCTGAGCTGTTTGGCAACATGCTCCATCATGCCATCGACATCACCTTTACGGCTGCCATCCTGCCAGGCATGCAGTTGAGTCTTGATGTAGCTGGCTTGCTGACCGGCAAGCCTTGGAAAAGTGCCGCCACCCAGGCCTGACGGGCCATGACATGTTACACAGGCGGGTAGGTTCCGGGTCCAGTCGCCCTGATACACCAGTTTTTCAGTCGGATCGGCAAATACCACTTGCTCACCTCTGAGCTTGGGTTTGACCTCGGCGACGCTCTGGGCAGAGAAGTAATTCGCCACCTGACCGATAACCTCATCACCCTGCAGAGTCATTGCCATCGGCATCATAGTGGCGTTTTGGCGGGTTCCCGCCTGGAACAGCTTGATCTGTTGTTGAATATATTGGCTGGAAAGTCCGGCGAGCCTTGGGCCCAGCGGCTCTACGCCCTGTCCCTGAGGGCCGTGGCAACTGCCACAAAGCGCGGCCTGTGGTGGCATAGCCGGTTGTGCTGCCATGGCTGTCCCTATGGACTGAGCCAACAGCAGCAGGCCACCTGCGGCGAGCGTGATTGATTTCATCTGTTATCCCCCATTATGAGTAAGGGCTATAGCATAGATCCAAATCACATATATGAGAAGTTTGCGATAAATATCAAAAAACCAGAGTAACCGGGCACAATCCAGATGCCATAAGGTTTGCAGCTCAAATAAATCCCAGGCTTTGAAATATTTGCTTACGATTTGAGTTTTATAAAAAACCCTTTTCTAACAATGTATTGGATAACGATTCTCGTTTAGAGGTAATTACTCTCCAAAGCGGGTCGCCTCAAAACTGTTGAGAAAATGATGTAACAGGTAACAGGCCAGTAAAGTACCGACTATGGCCACCAGAATGCTGCTCACCCGATACAGGGCACTGAAGATCAGATCATTCCCCGGAGTCAGGTATTGGCCGAACAGTATTCCCAAGGTGGTCATAGCACCAAAGCCCACCGCCGAGCCGCTGGCCTCTTTGACATGGGCTTGGGCAAACAACAGGGTACCAAACCAGAGCATGGGTACGACCAACAAAAGCACACCGGACCAATCATACAAAAACAGCTGCACCGCCATCCCGTATACCACCCCGAGTACAGTGCCCATTGCCCGTTTGCGGGCGTAGTCGAGAGCCCCATTCCAATGCATGGGGAACAGCAACAGTAAGGTAGTTGCCTGAGCCGACATGGAGTCGCGCAGATCAAAAGCCTGGAATATCAGAAAGGACAGGGTTGCAACGCTGGCCCCCATCAGCGCTTCATGGCGCATTCTGTGGGGCTGCTTGGGCCCGGGCACATAAGCGCTGCGAGGTTCAACATCCGGGATCAACACTGTCATCAAATAAGCTATCAACACAGACAGTACACTGGCCCAAAAGTTACCGAAGATGAGATCGTTAAGATCGGTATCCGGATAGCTGGCAAAATGCAGCATGATGCTGAGGCTGATCACTCCATTGGCACCAAATAGAAACAGAGCGCCACGGGACATACAGGCAAAGCGATACAAAAACAGCACAAAGACAATCAAGGTCATCAGTGCCGGATGGCTGCCAAGCAAACCGCCTATGATGCCAACCTCAATCCCACAGATGGCCGCAGCAGCCAGCAACTGACGCGCCGCATGGCCGTTCATAACAGGTACCAGTCCCAGCAACAACATGGGGGTGACAGTGTAAAACACCCCGTAATTCCAATTCATCAGCTTACAGATCAGAAAGCCCAGGCTGGCGCCGGTGGCTATGCGCAGGCACTGGCGCAGCTCATTCTGAGTCAAGGGGTGGTGACGCAGGATCATCGGCCACCTCAATAGATGTAGTGCAGCAGGCTGATTGCCTTGATCTGCAGCTTGGCCATGAAACGGTAGAAACTATTGTCCGGCAGTAGTTGTACCGTAGCACGGGAGCCGGCGGCCAACATGGGGTGTTCTTCACCCAGGAGTTCAAAGTGCAAACGCAGACGCTGGGCATCCCGCACCCAACGATCCGACTCGGTCGGTGTCGCCAACATGCCATTGGCGTCGAATTGTCCGGCGCTGACACCAGCATCGCGGCTGCTGACCCTGGCGGGGTAGAGTCTGCCTGGCTCGGCATCGAACGCCACCCAGGCTTCAGTGCCCGGTTCGACTCCCCTGAGGGTTTTCTCGCGAAAATCGGCAATGATGTCCAGCTGTTCCGACACCAGGGCTAATACAGGTTGGCCCTTGTTGGCCATGCTGCCACTGGCCAGTTGCAGATTGGTCACTATGCCTTCGTTTTCTGCCAGCACCTTGGTGTAACTCAGATCCAATTCCGCCTGAGCCAAACGGCTGCGGGCCTGGCGCAACTTGAGATTCTCTGTCCCGGCTGTTCCCCGGGAAACCTTGAGTTTGGCCAACTGCGCCTTGGAGGCTGCCAACTTGGCTAGCGCCGAACTGGCATCGGTATCTGCCTGATCCTTGAGTTGGCGTGACACACCATTGCTGGCATAGAGTGCATCCAGGCGCCTGGCCTCACGTTGTTTCTGTTGCAACATGGCCTCATTGGCGCTGACATCGGCTCTGGCAGCCTCTATGGCGGCATCCAGCTCGGCGTTATCCTGCATCGCTTGCTCCAGCGCCAATTTGGCTTGCTCAAGCGCGAGCTCAAAGGGGGCCGGATATATGGCGAAGAGCAACTGACCGGCCTCTACATGTTGATTGTTGGCCACGGCCACAGATTGCACCGGGCCGCTCACTTGAGGAGCTATCTTGACCACAGTGCGGGTCACCATCGCCTGCGGCGTCAGCGGCATCTCCAGATCCGCCAACATGAAATAGGCAAAGACCAGCACAAAGCCTGCCATGGAAATTTTAACGAGTCTGGCAAATTGTTGATCTGGCGTCATAAAGTCTCTCTCATTTATCTTGTTCTTGCTGCAGCTGATGCTGGGCGTTATCGCAAATCCTGGTGATCACGGCTTCAAAATGGGCCAGCTCATCCGGATCTATACCCACCAGCAGCTTGGCCCTCACCTGGATGATTCTGGCTTCCATGGAGCGAATAACTTCCTCTCCTTGGGCCGTCATGGAAACGATGCGAGCCCTTTTGTCGTGCTCGCAGCTGTGGCGGGTGATCAACCCCTGCTGCTCCAACTGCCCCAGAGTGCGCATCAAAGAAGGCAGCTCTATCTCCAGAGACTCGGCAAGCTGCTTCTGACTGATGTGGTCGCCCATGCGTCTCAGCTTCCACAGCGCGGTCCAGCGAGGATGGGTCAGCCCCAGAGGCGCCAACTCGTTATCGGCGACCATGCGCCACAACCTGTGTAAACGCCCCAAGCGCTCTCCCAGAGAAGTCTCGGTCAGCTGTTCTATATATCTGTGCATCTTGATTAACTGATTAATTAGCAGGCTAAGTATTTTATTTATTTAGCCTGCTAAGTAAATAGCCGATCGAAAATAAACCCGATCTGCCTCGCACATCTGTTCAGTAAGTAAACGGATCGGGACAAAAATTTGTCATACGTCGCAATCAGTTAACACAAGAGCCACTATAATTTTCCAACCTTGTTTGACCCGGTGAAGGTACAATGAGCCCAGCGCAAGGTCGGTGGCTATTACAAGGCTATTGAGATCCTGCGCCCTCGTTTTAATCACTCCCATGCCTGGAGGCTAACTTGTTCTCACATTTGAAAATCGGCACTCGAATCGTGCTGGGGATCTGCGCCGTGCTTATCGCCATGATGAGCTTTATCATGCCCTTGGTACTGTCGGAATTTTCCGGCCAAATTGACAATGCCGAGCAGCGTGAACTGCATAAGCTGTATCAAACTGCGATTGCTGAAATTGACTCTTCAGGCAGATTGGCCGAGGCGTTGGCCACAGTGGTGGCCAATACCCCGGAAATGCAACAGGAATTCGCCTTCGGCGACAGGGATTCACTCAACAACCGCAGCCAACAACTGTTTGTCCCGTTGAAGCGGGATTTTGCCGTGCAGCAGTTTCAGTTCCATCTGCCACCGGCCACCTCCTTCCTCAGGGTACATAAGCCGGAAAAGTTCGGTGACGATCTCTCTGGGTTTCGCCAAACCGTAGTGCAAACCAATAACAGCAAGCAGCCGATAATGGGGCTCGAGAAGGGTGTGGCCGGCCTCGGGATCCGTGGCCTGGCTCCAATGACTTATCAGGGACAACACACAGGTTCGGTTGAGTTTGGCATGTCATTTGGCCAGCCTTTCTTCGATGCCTTCAAACAGAATTACCAGGCCGAAATTGCCCTGCTTACACCTGACAGCAGCGGTTACCGCCGTTTTGGCGGAACCTTTGAAACCGCGGCTTTCAAAGACACGGCGCTGCTGCAGAAAGTACAACAGGGAAAAGCTGACAAGTCTCTGATAAGTCTGAATAACAATAGTCATGTCCTCTACCTGCATCAGGTGACTGACTTTTCCGATAATCCCATTGGCGTACTGGCGATCGCCATGGATCGCAGCCACTCGGAAGCCAGCCTCTGGTATATCAAACTCAAGTTGGTGGCCATTGGTGCCATAGCGCTGTTGGCGGGCGCCGTTATCGCCTTCTTTATTGCCCGCAGCATCACCCGCCCTATCGCGCAAACTACCAGCGCCATGGAAGATATCGCTCAAGGGGAAGGCGACCTGACCAAGCGTATCGAAGTGAGCAGCAAGGATGAAATTGCCGATCTGGCGCGGGCATTCAATCTGTTTGTCGCCAAAATCCAGCAAACTATTCAGCAGGTGACTCAAGCCACAGACTCACTGGCAACCTCGGCCGAAGAGATGTCCGGCATCACCAGTGACAGTCGCCACAGCGCCGAGCAGCAGCAAAGGGAAACCGAACAAGTGGCTACCGCCATGAACGAGATGGCTGCCACGGTTCAGGAGGTCGCCCAAAATGCCACTGTTGCCGCCGACTCGGCAGAGCAAGCCGATGCCGCCACAGATTCGGGTAAACAGGTGGTCAACAGTGTGGTTGAGCTGATGGCCGGGCTGGAGTCAGAGATCCGCGGCGCCGCGGCAGCTATCGACAAGCTAGAGCAGGACAGTCAGGCGATAGACTCAGTGTTGGAAGTGATCCGCAATATTGCCGATCAGACCAATTTGCTGGCACTCAATGCCGCCATTGAAGCAGCCAGGGCCGGCGAACAGGGACGGGGCTTTGCCGTGGTGGCCGATGAAGTTCGCACCCTGGCGAGCCGCACTCAGGCATCGACAACCGAAATTCAGCAGATGATTGAAACCCTGCAACAAGGGGCGCAGTCAGCCGTCGGTGTGATGCAAAGCAGTAATCAAACCATGGATAAGTGTGTTGCCGAAGTGCAAAACGCCGATGCGGCTCTCAATGAGATCCGCGCCGCGGTTTCCGCCATCACCCAGATGAATATCCAGATAGCCAGCGCCGCCAATGAGCAGTGCGCCGTCTCGGCAGAGATCAATCGCAATCTCAACAATATCAATGATGGCGTGGCTCAGGGCAGTGAAAGCGCCGCCCAGATAGCCGTCGCCGGTGAAGAGCTGGCGCAGCTGTCGGTACGCCTCAAGCAGTTGGTCAGCCAATTCAAGGTTTAACTCACTAAAGACAAGCCCACCTATTGGTGGGCTTCCTTTTATCAAAGGTTCACTGAGAGGCCATCACTTGCCGGGACGCACTCCCAGAGTATGGCAGATAGCATAGGTGAGCTCGGCGCGGTTCAGGGTATAGAAGTGGAAATCTTTCACCCCTTCACGGGAAAGCACCTTGACCATGTCGATGGCCACGTTGGCGCCCACCAACGCCCGGGTACCGGGATCGTTATCCAAACCTTCAAACTGGCGGTGCAGCCATCCCGGCAAAGACACATTGGTCATGGCGGCGAAACGCTTGAGCTGGTTGAAGTTGCCCACAGGCAATATCCCGGGAACAATTTCCACATCAATGCCGGCGGCCACACAACGGTCGCGGAACCTGAGATAAGACTCCACATCGAAGAAAAACTGGGTAATGGCACGGCTGGCACCGGCCTCAATCTTGCGCTTCAGGTTGATAAGGTCAGCCTGGGCATTGGCTGCATCCGGATGCACCTCAGGATAGGCAGCCACCGAAATATCAAAGTCGGCGACCGAGCGCAGCAAACGCACTAGATCTGAGGCAAAACGTGTCGGCTTGGGGCTGCCTTCCGGCAGATCGCCCCGCAGCGCCACTATGTTGCGAATGCCGCTGTTCCAGTAATGACGCGCCAACTCCAGTAACTCTTCATCACTGGCATCCACCAGCGTCAGGTGCGGCGCCGCCACCAGCTCGGTTTCCTGCTGGATCCGCTCGATCACGCTGTGAGTGCGATCCCGCACTCCTGAGTTGGCACCATAGGTGACAGAAACAAACTTGGGATTCAGTGGCTCCAGGCGCTGAATTGAGTTCCACAACAAGGTTTCCATCTCAGGCGTTGAGGGTGGAAAGAACTCGAAAGAAACATTGATGTCGCCGTTGAGCTCGGACAAGCTCTGGTTCAGCGAGTGCGCATGTTGTGCGTGATGAAAAGCCATTAAAAACTCCCTCAACTGTCTATCTGGACGTTTGGACGTCTATATGTCCACATACTAGAGAAACTGTCATTGAAGTCAAGCCCAAAGATGGCTTCAAAGGTGTATTTATCTTAATCAGTATAAAAGCCACTAATGAGTGTTTCTGCAAAGCCTCGGCTTTACGCCTGGAGAGAGCTTTCGCACAGGTGATCCTGTGCCTGGAAAATGAGCGTATATCTTTGGGTATATAGGTAACTTAGAACAACTCAATTATCACAGAATTACACCGACTCCCGCTCGAAGCGGCCGCAGGGCGTTGATGACAATCGCGTAGCGAGGCATGGATGCCGAAGCAGCGCCAGTCGAATCAGGGATGAGCGTCTGGCGCGATAGCGAATTGGCATCATAAGCACAAGGGGGTTTCCGCTGCGTCGCGGGTCGCAGGGGGTTTGGAAAGGGGGCGAGTCGATACAGCCCCCTTTCCTCGGGTGTGGGGCGAAGCTCCACGACTTTACGCCGCTGGAACAGCGGCTATCATTGTTTTCAGCTCAAAATAGCCAAATAACATAGATTGAACTTCCAGCAACGGATGTCTCCCATTGCCTGCCGCAGGCTTATGCACAGGCGAGCCTGTGACACGGCGTGAATACGTCCATGTAGCCTCGACGAAAACATCCTTGTTTTCGACGGTCACAGTTCCGCCTATGCCTAGAAAATAGGTGTATATCTGCAGCTTAAAACAACTCTGTGTGGAAAGAATCGCACCAATTCCCCCTTCGGAGCCGCCGCGGGCGTTGTTGCAAATTGGCGTAGCCGAGACAGGGATGTCGAGGCTCGAAGGTCGAGCAAGGATGCGAGTCCTGAGTGTAGCCAATGTGCTTCATAAGCCAGCGGGGGTTTCGGCTACGTCGGGGGTGTCCTTGGGGATGCAAGGGGCTTTGGACAAGCAAAGCCCCTTGCCCGGTGTGGTTTGGCGAGAGTTGCGTAGCAACGTGCTTTCGAGCGAGAGCCAGGGATGGCGAACTGGCCCTTATGCATGGAGGCATTTACACCACGACTTTACGCCGCTGGCACAGCGGCTAGCATGGCTTTAAGCCAAAGCTCACCAATAAACTTGATCTCAGCTTCCAGCTAAACCGCAAGCCCGTCACCCGCGGTGCGGATAGACTGAAAGCCCGAATACAGTGAAGGACAGCACGTCCGAGAACGGCCACTCACACAGGCTTTTCCTAGCCAAGAGCCCACCAGCTTCAAATATGACGCTAATACCAGTCCTACTCCTGCAGCAGATCGCGACAGATCTGCACCAGATCCGACTGTACTGCCGCGGCAGTCACTTCCCTGCCGGCACCTGGGCCGCGAATGATCAGCGGATTACCCTGGTAGAAGGCCGAGCGGATGACAAACACATTATCTCCCGGGGTCAGATTGGCGTATGGATGCTGACGCTCGACCCATTGCAGAGAGACTTCGGCATTAACCTGGCCATCTTGCTGCTCCAATGAAGCCACATAGCGCAGCACCTTGTTTTGCTCGGCCGCGGCGGCAAACTGCTGCGCGAGAGTGGCATCCAATTCGGGGATCCGCTGCAAGAACTCATCCAGCGGAATGTCGGCCAGCGCCTCAGGCACCAGAGAGCTTAAGCGAATATCTTCAAGCTCCAGTTCCAGACCTATTTCACGAGCCAAAATCAACAGCTTGCGCTGCATGTCACGCCCGGAAAGATCGTCCCTGGGATCCGGCTCAGTGATCCCCAGCTCTTTGGCCTGCAACACCAGCTCGGAGAAAGGTTTGATGCCATCGAAATGCTCAAACAACCAGCAGAGCGTGCCAGAGAAGATACCGCCGACAGCCTCTACCCTGTCGCCGCTGTTGTGCAAATCATTGAGCGCGTGCTGCACCGGCAGCCCGGCGCCGCAACTGGCGTTGTAACGCCAAAACAGTCGGCGGTTACCCAGTTGCTGTTTCAGCTCGCGGTAGAAAGGCAATGGCCCGGAGCCGGCCAGCTTGTTGGCACTGACCATATGAATGCCACGGGCAAAAAACTCAGGATACTGCAGTGTCAGTCCGGCGCTGGCACTGATATCCAGCGCCACCAGTTCATCGGCTTGTAGCAACGCAAGCTGTTCGAACAGATGTTCATACTGCCAAGGGGTAGCATCGGCTTCAAACCTTGCCTGCCAGTCTTCCCCAAAGATCCCTTCATTGCAGATCCAGGCACGGCTCGAACTCGCCAAGCCCAGGAGTTCAACACTGGCCTCCAGCTCACGTTTGAGGCCGTCGCGGGCTCGGCCGAACAACTCCACCCAGGCTTCGCCTATGTTACCCACCCCCAGCAGAATAACGCCTATGCGTTTGCGGGGGCCGGCGCAGCGCCTGTGCACCTTCTGGGTCAGCAGGTTCACCTGCGATTTGGGCACCAGGGTGACCAGGCTGAGTTGGTCCTGATACAGAGGTCGCGCTTCACGGCTCAGCAAGCGGGCAAAGCTGCGGCGATAACTGCCGGCGCCACTGCTTACCAGGGCCACCAGCCCAAGCTCTCTGTCCTCGGTAATGCTTTGAATTTTGAGCTCGGATGTCTGCGCTTCCAGTAACTGCCAGACTTGGCGGGATAATTCGGGAGTATAGGCCAGCTCCAGTTTGTGTTGCCCCTGAGACCAGTAGGCCAGCGGGGTCAAACCCGCCTCATTGAGCGCATCGAGCGTCTGAGCCTGGGTGCCATTGAACTCCAGGCTCAAGAGGGACACCTGATTGAGATTGGTCACCACAGGGGCGCTTGCGGCATCACTCTTGGGAGCTATAAGGGTAAAGTCGGTATGCGAGGCGTAGCTAGAACGCACCGCCAGACTGACCTCGGTATCAAACAGCGGCTGCAGGGTACGGCAATGCAGTACCGGGGAGCCGAGCCGCGCCAGGCGGTCGGCCTCAGCCAGCGACATACTGCTCAGCAGCCTGGCATCGGCAATCTTGTTGGGATCGGCATTGAACACCCCTTCGACATCTGTCCAGATAGTCACCCTGTCGATATCGGCCAGGCTGGCTATCAGGGTGGCACTGAAGTCGGAGCCGTTGCGACCAAGCAACAGAGTTTCGCCTTGGCTATTGGCGCAGATAAAGCCGGTGATCACCAGGCGCTCATCGGGATGCTCGGCCAGCAGTCGCTGCACCCTTTCACGGGACTCATCGAGGCGAATCCTGGGTACTGCGCCCTCATCGGCAATCAACAAACTGCGGGCATCCACATGGGAAGCGGCGACACCGGACTCCCTCAGTAGCGCCGCCATCAGTCTGGCCGACCAGCGTTCACCGAAACCCACCACCTGATTGCATTGGTATTCGCTGAGTTCAGGCAAGGACAACAAACTGGCCAGTTGCGCCTTATCTGTAGACAGACGCTCCCGCAGTTGACGTGCCTGTTCATTGCCCAGCAGCTGTTCAATCAGATTCTGCTGATAACCGACAAGCACCTGCAGCTCTTCTTGCCACAGAGCGCCAGACTCCTTCAGGTTCAGCAGTTTATAGAGAAAATTGGTACTCTTGCCTGCGGCGGAAACCACTACAAGATCATCGGCATGACCATGGGTCAGCAAAATATGGGCGACCCGTCGGTAGCAATCGGCATCGGCGAGACTGGAACCGCCAAACTTATGTAGGTGACAACGTGCCATCTCAAGCTCCTTCAATTCAACAGTTTGCGGCTGCAGCCAATCCGGCGGCGATATCATCCAGCAGATCCCGGCCATCCTCTATGCCCACAGACAAGCGGATAAGCGTGTCTTTAATACCGGCTTCGGCGCGAGCATCACACGCCATGGCTCTGTGGGTCATGGTGGCGGGCACGGCCACCAGGCTCTCAACCCCTCCCAGGCTCTCGGCCACGGAAAACAGCCTGAGCGCGCCGAGGAAGGCAACCACCTGCGCCTCATCACCCTTGAGTTCAAAACTCAGCATAGCGCCAAAGCCACTCTGCTGCCTGGCGGCAATCTCATGACCTGGGTGGCTCTTAAGCCCCGGATAGTAAACTTTGTCTACCACGGGACTCTGGCTCAGCAGCGCCACTATGCGCTCGGCATTGGCCTGATGCTCGCGGATCCTCAGCGCCAGAGTGCGCAGGCCACGCAGGGTCAGGTAACTGTCGAAGGCGCCACCGCTCAGCCCGAGCGTGTTGGACCACCAGTGCAGCTGCTCTGCCAGTTCAGGATCTTTGGCAATCACGGCGCCGCCCACCACATCGCTGTGGCCATTGATGTATTTAGTGGTCGAGTGCACCACTATATCGGCCCCCAACAGCAAAGGCTGTTGCAGCGCCGGCGACAAAAAAGTGTTGTCAACCACCACCAATGCGCCCTGCTGGTGGGCCGCCTCGGCAATAGCGGCAATATCCACTACCCGCAGCAGCGGATTGGACGGCGTCTCGAGCCACACCATGCGCGGCTTTTGCGCCAGGGCAGCGGCGAGTGCTTGCGGGTCGGTTTGATCCAAAACCTGCAAGCGAAACTGGCCCTTGGCAGCCAGATTGGTGAACAGCCTATAGCTACCGCCATAACAGTCATGGGGCACCAACAAGAGGTCATCCGGCCCCAGCAGGTTGACCACCAGAGTAATGGCCGCCATGCCGGTCGCTGTGATTGCCGCACTGCAGCCCTGTTCCAGCTCCCCCAAGGCATCCCCCAGAATGGAGCGGGTAGGATTACCCGAGCGGCTGTAATCAAAGGCTCTTGGCTGAGTGTGGCCATCAAAGGCATAGTTGGTCGACAGATAGATGGGTGGCACCACGGCCCCGTGCTGGCTGTCTGATTCGATGCCCTGCCGGACCGCTGTGGTTGCTAATCGCCGCTCTGTCATAATCGACTCCTGAATGCTGAGGTTCGACACCATAAAGATGTCTGGACGTCTAAATCTAACCAATGACCATCCAGCCGTCAATAGGCATCAAGACGTTTGGACGTCCAAATGTATGGATTTCTGTTCATATTGCACAGATTTTGCAGGCAATCATTTGACTGTATCCTGTAAGGGTTTAAAATCTGCTGCGAATTAGTGAGATCACAGGTGAATCAATGACTGAATGGAATGGCGAATACATCAGCCCTTATGCCGAACACGGCAAGAAGAACGAGCAAGTGAAAAAAATCACTGTCTCTATTCCGTTGAAGGTGCTGAAAGTATTGACCGATGAGCGCACCCGGCGCCAGGTAAACAACCTGCGGCACGCCACAAACAGCGAACTGCTGTGCGAAGCCTTCCTGCATGCCTATACCGGCCAGCCACTGCCCAACGATGGGGATTTGTCCAAAGACAAACCCGACAGCATCCCGGAAGAGGCCAAGCGCATGATGGATGCCATGGGCATAGAATGGGAAGACATGGAGTAAGTGTGTTGTCCCTCAGAATTACCTTATAGTTGAACAAGGATCGCGGTGCGATCCTTGTCTTTTTTGGGGCTTGCGAATGTTGTCACTGATAGATCCCGTCACCCTGCTACTGGCGTCCCTGATCATATTTACCGGCGCCCTGACCCAGTCGTTGATAGGCTTTGGCTTGGCCGTGGTAGCCACACCTTTGCTGTATATCGTCGATCCGGAACTGGTTCCTGCCCCTGTTATCGCCATGGGGTTTTCCATCGCCCTGCTGACACTGGTACGCGAGCGTGGCCACCTGGAATTCAACGGCCTGCAATATGCCTTGTTGGGGAGGCTCCCCGGCGGCCTGATTGGCGCCACCCTGCTGTTGCTGGCGCCGCAGCCTATTCTGGGCTTGACCATAGCCCTGATTGTGGCCGTAGCCGTATTCCTCAGCCTTAGAAAGTACAGCATCAAGATCAACCGCCTCAGCCTGTTTATCGCCGGGATATTTTCCGGGATCTTCGGTACCGTGGCCGCCATAGGCGGACCGCCGATGGCCCTACTGCTGGCGGGTAAGGATGCCAGTCAGTTCCGCGCAGCGCTGTCGGCCTTCTTCATCTTCAGCTCATTGATAGCCTTGATTATTCTCGGCTGTTTTGGCCTCTTGACCCTGAGGCACCTATGGCTTTCGCTGTTGCTGCTGCCTTCGGTATTTCTCGGTTTTCTGGTGGCTGGCCGCTTGGTGGGCCGGGTGGATAAAGAGAAGACCCGAGTCCTGACGCTGGCGCTGTGCGCGTTGAGCGCCCTGTTGCTGACCATCAAATCAAGCCTGGCGCTCATCAACGGTTAGTTTTAGAAGTGATAGCTGGTTTGCAGTACGCCGCCTATGGCGTCATCGCTGCCAAACATGCCGGTGAGATCCAGCCGGAAACTGTTGCCTATGGCGAACCCTGTCCCGAGTGAATAAAGATCGGCGGTGTGATCATTGAGATCCTGGCGATAACCGAGCCGTAAAGCAACCCAGTCAGCAGGCCGGTATTCACCGCCTAAACGCCAATAGCGGCTGCCCTCAAGCTCGGCAAACTTGTCGTTGTCGGTAAGATCCAAGTCGCTGCTGAGCGAAAAGGCCGCCCAGTCATAGGCCACCCCTGCGGTAACCATAGGTTTCACCTGATAGGTAAGCTGCACGCCGCCGGCCTCTATGCTGCTTAAGTCCCGCTTGATGAGGTTGCGACCACTGACACCGATAACCAAACCATCCAATGGCTGGAATGCCAGACCGATATCCAGGTTAAAGCCTGTGTCATCGCTTCGATAATCATCATCGTTGAAGTCATCGGCATCGAAGTTGTTGGCGCTGACGGCATAGTTAAAACTGTCCAACCGTTGCAGCTTGGGTGTAACTCCCACTGTCACCGGCATATTGACGATAGATAGCGGATAGCTCACGGCAACCCCGAGCTCGGAAACCGCCCCGGCCACCACTCGCCCCTGGGAGGTCAAATCTTGGATTTCCGGCGGATTATTGGGGTCCAGATTATCCAGGGCATCAATATCCGCGGCGGCGATTTCGGCTATTCCCAAGGCATCGAGATAACTCTTGAATACAAAGGCATAATTAAAACCATCCGAGGGCATGACCAAAGCCATATTGATACCGGCACTGACGTAAGCGCTATTGCCCTGCAGCGATTTCAAGTCACCACTGAGGCGCTTTCGGTAGTCATCGATAGCCGCTGTGTCGGCGGCGTCTATGGCATTGACCAGGGCGTCATAGTTATCCTGCAGGGCATCAAACTTATCGATCATCTGATCTTTATCGGCGCCATCGGCGCCGATGGTTGGAATGAGTAAACTGAAGTCATTGCTGCGGCGCGAAGGCAAAGCCAGCAGTGCCGGATTGGAAAAGGCCGCCGCCTCACGATTACCGGCTGCCACGGCAACCCCGCCCATGGCATCTGAGCGGGCCTCATAAACATCCTGCCCAGCCAGTGCCAGCGTGCTGGCAAGCCCCGTGGTAAGCAGTGTCAAAAGACTCAGTTTCATCTCATCACCCTCTTGCTTTTATCTGTAACCAGACGCAAGACGTTAGTTATATGGGTTAAAGATAGTCCAAATCTCAGTGGCACAATGGTATCAAACACAAAAAAGCCCGTACCAAATGATACGGGCTGAGGCTCAAACAGGTTCAGAAGTACTTGTTAACCAAGATAGCTCTGACCTGCATAGAGAATAAAGTGTCTAAGTGCCAGCACCCCGGTTAGACTACAGCAGGCTACCGCCAACATGGCGCCCTTGGTGTGACGGGTACTCGCAGGCAGCAACAACATGGAAAGCAGCGGGATACCAAAGCCGATACCCACAACCCCAATCCAGAACACGCTGGCCCAGACGCCACTTGTCAGTGATGCCAGTGCGGCAGCAGCAGCGCCACCCTTGAAGTAGAGCGCGCAGAACAGCATAAACAGGAACAGGATTTCTGCCGCCATTACCGGCAATTCCAAACCGTGCATCCGTCCCAGCTGTGAGCAGTGCTTGTCTGTCTTGAACAGCAGCAGTGCTACTACCGCGTTGGCAGCCGCACCGGCCGACAAGCCGGACACCAGGAACAGTGCCGGTAAGACGGCAGTGTTCAGCATGGGGTAGGCGTTCATGGCAGAGATCAGGAAGCCGGTATAGGCACCCACGACAATCGCCAGCACGAACAGCAGCACTTCCATGGTCTTGCGCAGGCCAGTCAGTGATTCTGCAATCCCCTTGAGGAAACCCAGGCCCCAGTTGCCGAGATCATCTTTCAGCACGACCAGCGCATAGGCAAAGGTCAGCGGAATGTAAACCAACAGCGCCAGCACCCCGATGGACATGACAGAGGTCAGGTTATAGTTGATCAGGATCAGCCAGAAGTGGAATGGCTTGGTCAGGTCAAACACCAGACACAGCATACCCAAACAGATAGCCACTGGCGCTATCAAGGCCGCGGCCTTGAGAATGCCGCTGTCACCCTCTGTCTTGTTTTGCACCCAACGCAGCCCGATCCCAATCAACAGACTACCCGCCGACAACCCCGCCAAGAAGAGGTAAACGGCTATGACCCAGTGCCAGGTGACAGGGTCGTATTGCGTCATATCGCCCCAAGTATTGTTCATGATTGGATCCCCCCTCTCTTGACAGGAATACGGTAGATTCTGGGTTTGGTTCCCAGATGGGTCTTGTCCTGATAAGTCACGCGGGTGTTGAGCAGAGTCGCCACCTCGCTGCCGGCCTCGTTGGCATCACCGAACACCAGGGCGTCTGTGGGACATACTGTCACACAAGCGGGTTGTTCGCCGCGCGCCAGTCGGGTGTCCTTACAGAAGTTGCACTTGTCGGCCACCTTGGTTTCCGGGTTCATAAAGCGCACTTTGTAGGGGCAAGCTGCCACACAGTACATACAACCGACACACTTTTCCGCCTTGATGGAGACTATGCCATCCTCACCCACATAGGCCGCTCCGGTAGGGCAGACCTTGACGCAAGGGGCATCTTCACACTGCTGACAGGACACCCTGTGATACTTGAAGTGCAGATGCGGCGCATCCCCGAATGGACCTTCTACCCGTACCTGCAGGCGAGTTACGCTCTCAGGTACACCGTTTTCGCTGCGGCAGGCGACGTTACAGGCCTGACAGCCGATGCACTTATTCTCGTCGTGCACCATCACATATCTTTTAGTCATCTTCGCCTCCCCTTATGCCTTTTCCAGCTTCACACCTGTGGTGTGTACGTTCATACCGCACACAGGTGCAGTCACGTTGGGCAGCAGGTTGCCGCAGTGCACGCCCTTGCCGGTCGCCCGTGCCAGCTCCTTGTTCTTGGAGCCAAAGCCCATGTAGGCGAACACAGTGTCGGGACGTATGCCCTTGGTCACCAGCGCATGGCCCTCTTCACTGCCGACACTGGATGTGAGGCGAATGGCATCCCCATTCTCAATGCCATGCTTGGCGGCGGTGTCCGGGTGGATCCAGACGGCGTTGTCGGACATCAGGTTGGCCAGCATAGGCACATTGTGGGTCGCGCCATTGGTATGCACCGCCACCTTGCCCTGAATAAAGTAGAGCTCGTCCGGCTGTTTCAGGGTCACTTCGCGATAGGCGATAGTGCCGCGTCCAGGCGCCATGTCTTCCACCTTGGCGGAGGTCAGTTCAATCTTGCCACTGGGGGTCTTGAACTTGAGCGCGCTGCCGTAAGTACCGTCTTCATCCACGGCTCTGGCGTTGGAGTAGGCGGCAACAAAATCGGCCACCATCTTGGGTTCGCGCAGCATCAGCGGTTTGCCGTAGCTGACAAAGCCCTTGTCCTTGATGTGCTGCAGCAGCTTGGCGTCTTTATTCACCTGCAGGAATTGCAGGGTTTCCATGTTTTCCCAGGGATAGTACTGCTCCAGGCCCATCTCTATGCCCAGTTCACGGAAAATTTGCCAGGAAGGCTTGGCATCGCCAATCACATCCACCACTTGCTGACGCAGGTAGTAGGCCGGGTTCTTGCCGGACTTGTCGGCCACCTCTTCATCCCGCTCCAGGTAAGTGCATTCGGGCAGTATGATGTCGGCCCATGCAGCGGTTTCACTGATATAAACATCACAGGAAACCACAAACTCCATCTTCTTCAAGCTCTCAACCACCTTGGCGCGGTCGGTCATGGTCTGCATGGGGTTGGTGCGGCTCATGACCCAGGCTCGCAGTTGGTAAGGCTTGGCTTCCAGAGTCGCATCTATGATTGATTGATAGATACCACCGCCGGACCAGGCCATGGCAAACTGCTCATCCATCTGGTCGATGCGTTTGGCTTGCGGTTTGGGCAGTTTGACGCCCGGCTTACCCAGCTCAGGGGCCACAGCCTCACCGGCAAACTTGTTGTAGCTGCCGGCCTTCTTACCCATGTAGAGGCCACCCTTACGCTCCAGGTTGCCGATCAGCACGTTGGCGGCGTACAGCGCCCGGCGCATATCGAACTCTTCCGGAGTGAAGGTAGATCTGTGGCCAAAGTCGACCACGGCATGGGGCGCAGCGGCGGCATACTCGTGAGCAATACGGCGGATATCTGCGGCGGGTACGTCGGAAATTTTCTCAGCCCACTCAGGGGTGTAGGCTTTAACCTCGGCGGCAAAGGCCTCAAAACCTTCAACATAGCGCTCGATAAAGGCCTTGTCATAGAGATTGTCGGCAATCAGCACATGGCACAGCGCAAGGGCCACGGCCACATCCGAGCCGGGACGAATGGCATACCACTCATCGGCCTTATCGGCCACCACAGAGAACCTGGGTTCAAACACCACCAACTTGGCGCCTTTGTCGGCCTGGGCCTTCATCAGACCTCGGGTCTCGGACATATTGATCCCCTCATAGAGGTTATGACCGAAGTTGATGATGTACTTGGAGTTGGAGAGATCCCGCTTCACCTTGGTACCAAACATCGCCTTGGCGGCGACCACATAACCGCCCGGGCAAGTGGTGTTATGGGTAAAGGAGTTGGGGCTGCCGTAAGCCTGCCCCAAATAGAACAGGTGTCCGGACAGCGAGCCTGACTTGGAGGAAAACGCCACGGCTTCAGGGCCATGCTCGGCCTTGATTTGATTCAGCTTGCTGGCGATGGTTTGATAGGCTTCCTGCCAGCTGATTTCGGCCCACTTGCCTTCGCCGCGCTCACCGACGCGCTTGAGTGGTTTGACGATCCTTTGTGGATCGTACAGCAGACTATGACCGGCGCCACCACGGGCACAGACCTTGCCGCCGAATGATTTGGCTTCTTTGTTACCGCTGATAAAGACGTTTTTGCCATCAACAATCCGCGCCGAAATCGGGCAACGGGTTGAACACATCTCACACATACTGGCAATTTCAGTGGCACTGCCGGTCAGTGGGCTACGCCCCAAAGCCGCCAGCGAACCGGGCAGAACCCCGGCCAGGGCACAGGTTGCCCCTCCGGCTCCAGCCCCTTTCAGAAAGGTGCGCCTATCAAGCTCTATCATGGTTACCTCCATCCTCTCCCCTTGGGAAAAGGTCGCTCACACAGGTTATTGTTTGAATTGGATTCCGCTTGACTACAGCGGCTTGAGCTCATTGTTTACCCATTAAATTCCTGTGGGTATTGTGGTAAACCACATAGGGGGAGCGAGTGTGATCCAGCCCCCGCAAAGACGCCGGAAAGGGCGTGAAAGTGTGAAGGGAATCCTGCCCCAGATTGATGAGAAAAGAGTCTGTAGATGCACTCCAAGAGTTAACAAATGCAACTTTAGCCGCGACAAATATTCACAAACGTTAAGCTGATCACGCCTAAAAAACCGCTATAAATCCCACTCACGGCTTCTCTAATAGGTCAACAGATAAAGATTAAAAACAAAATAAATCAATACATTGCAAGCATAAAACCACCCAATCCATTAGATTTATTTCAATGATATTTTTATCAATTAGATTATTTTTATGAAAGTGATCCAGTTCAAAGCTGACGCACCTCAGGATTGCTAAATTGACAACCGCAAGGACACATAAAATAACAGCCCATTAACGGAGCGGGCGGTCACCCCAGAGGAATAGATGATGAACACCAGCAGCAAACTCGGCCTTCTGCTTTTAGCCTGTGCATTGGCCACAGGCGCCACCGCAGCCGACGGCGGCAACCCCAAGAAAGGCAAACACCTGTACAAGAAAGTCTGTAAAGAGTGTCACAGCAAAGCAGGCATAGGTGGCGAACTGACTCCCATGAGCAAGACCATGAGCCAATGGGACAGATTCTTCGCCAGAGACAAACACAAAGCCAAACCCGAGGCGTTTCAGCCTTTAACTGAGCAGGAACTCAAGGATATTCAACAGTTCCTGTACGACCATGCCGCCGACTCGGATCAACCCCAGACCTGCGGTTGATCCGAGCGCATAGGCGCCAATCACTTAACTAAATTCACGGCTTGCAAGCCAAGTATGGGGTTACCCCAGGGCTGCTTGCTGCCTGAAAACGACCGGCAAGGCCGGTCAGGAGAATCTACTATGCGTACTCTTATCGCACTGGCGGTGGCCCAGGCACTGGGTTTGGCTCTGCTGGGCAGCCCCCAGCTCCAGGCCGGGGAACTGGATGACAGCACCAAGATCCGCGAGCTTAAACAGCAACTGCAGGAGATCACCGAAGAGCTGGATATACTCAACAGCAGGGTGGACAAGACAGAGCGGCACACGGCGCTCGATCGACTGGAGATCAGCGGCGACTTTCGCACCCGAGCCCACTCGCTGCACTATGGCAATGTCACCTGGCATCCGGCGATCAAGATGGACTTCAACGACTTCGGCGCCAAAGCCATGGCCGGCGAACTGGGCAACCCCATGGATCCCACCTCGCCCCTTGGCAAGATGATGGCCGCCAACCCTGAGCTGGCCAACGCCTTTGCCCAGGGACAACTGCAGGGCGTTATACCCTATGTGCTGGCGCCTTATAGCAGTGGCGACATAGACAATGACATCTTCTACACCACTCGGCTGCGGCTCGATCTCAAGGCCAAGGTGTGGGACAACGTCAGCTTTGCCGGACGCCTGACCATGTTCAAGGACTGGGGCGATTCCACCGGTGTGCAGGTGTTTGATTCCTGGCGCTCTTTCACCATGGACGGCACCAACTCAGGCAACCCCAGCGGCGACTGGCTGCGGGTCGAGCGCGCCTACTTTGACTGGAAAAACATCGGCGGCAGCGAGTTTTATCTGTCTGTCGGCCGTCGCCCCTCCACCTATGGTCCGCCGAGCCACTACCGGGAAAATGAAAAACGTGGCGGCACCCCTTCCGGACACCTGGTCAACTTCAACTTTGACGGCGCCACTCTGGGCTACAAACTCGGAGAGCTCACAGGGATAGAAGGCCAGGTGGTGCGTTTCTGTTACGGTCAGGGCTTTGAGTCCCAATGGGGCAACGGCGAGCTCTATGGCGATACCGTCAGCAAGGACACCCATCTGGGCGGTTTCAACATTGATGTGATCAACGACGGTAACCACTTCCTGCAACTGACCCTGTTTGCCGCGCGGGATATCAACGACGGCTTCAAGGGCACCATGGCCTTCCCCAACGAGTTGGCCGGGATTTTCGCCCCCACCCTCTACAGCGATCTGCAGAAATTCGACAACTTCAACTTTGTTACCCGGGTGCAACCCAGCGGGGTCATAGGCGACATGTACCTGGGCGGCCTGGGCTATGCCTATGAGTCCGATGACGATCTCAAGCTGTTTGCCTCCTTCGGCTGGACCCGCGGCGAGAGCAACGGCAACGCCGGCATGTTCGGCGGCATGTTGACCGACGCCGTGTTCCAGGCAGAGCTCAACAGCAGTGGCGATGAACTGCTGCTGGTGCCATCCAGCGCCGAGTCCGATACCTCCCACGATGGTTACGGCATCTATATCGGCATGCAGATCCCGGCGCCTTACGGCAAGTTCGGTCTGGAATACAACTATGGCTCCAAGTACTGGACGCCCTTCACCCAGGCCCAGGACGACCCGGTCGGCAGCAAGCTGGCCACCCGCGGCCATGTGGCCGAGGCCTACTACATCTTCGACATCAACCCCAGGATGTTTATCAAGCTGGCGGGACTCTACTACGACTATGAATACACAGGTTCGGGCACGCCCGTGGGTGCACCTGTAAAGGTGGATGAAGTGCTGGACGGCAACGCCTATTCGCTATTGCCCGTGGCGGATACGGCGCTGGATATCAACGCCTCACTGACAGTGAATTTCTAGGGAGGAACACAGATGAAAACATTTTATCTGCCATTTATAGCCACGGCACTCTGGCTCGGCCTCTTGAGCCCAGCCCAGGCCAGCGGCCCCCACAAAGAGGTGCTCAAGGGCCCTTTCAACACAGGCTCGGAAGTGACCCAGGCCTGTCTTGAGTGCCATGAAAAAGACGCCGATGACTTTATGCTGTCATCCCACTGGACCTGGGAGCTGGAGCAGGAACTGCCCGGACGCACAGTCAAACGGGGCAAGAAAAACTCCATCAACAACTTCTGTGTTTCCATTGCCGGTAACGAACCTCGCTGTACCGGCTGCCATGCCGGTTACGGCTGGAAAGACAACAGCTTCGACTTCAAGGACAAGACCAAGGTGGACTGCCTGGTGTGCCATGACACCACGGGTACCTATGTTAAAGATCCTGTCGCGGCCGGAGAGGTATTCAAGACAGTGGATCTGCTGCGGGTCGCCCAGAATGTCGGCAAGCCGGTGCGGGATAACTGCGGCAGCTGCCACTTCTACGGTGGCGGAGGAGATGCGGTCAAGCATGGCGATCTCGACTCTTCCATGGCCTACCCGGATAAGGCCACGGATGTGCATATGGACAGCGATGGCAATGACTTCCAGTGTCAGGAATGCCACACCACCCAGAAGCATATGATCAGCGGTAACGCCATGGGTGTGTCCCCCGGCGGTGAAGATCATATCGGCTGTGACAATTGCCACGACAGTGCACCACACGGCAACAAACAGCTGAACAAGCACGCGGCGATCGTGGCCTGTCAGACCTGCCACATTCCCTTCTTTGCCCGCCATGAACCCACCAAGCTGCACTGGGACTGGTCAACTGCCGGTGAAGACAGGGAAGAGAGCCTGGATCAATATGGTCGTCACAGCTACGCCAAGAAAAAGGGCAGCTTCGTTTGGGGCAAGATGGTCAAGCCCAGCTACGCCTGGTACAACGGCCGTGCCGATGCCTATATGGCCGGTGACAAGATGGATCCCGAGCAGGTCACCCGTCTGACCTTCCCCCTGGGTGACATTCAGGATCCCAAGGCGAAGATCTACCCCTTCAAGGTGCACACAGGCAAGCAGGTGTACGACAAGGTCAACAAGGTGCTGCTCAATCCCAAGACCTATGGCAAGGGCGGTTTCTGGTCTGAGTTTGACTGGGATAAGGCGATTCGCTTAGGGATGGCCGCCAGCGAGCCCATGCAGGCCAAGGGCATCAGCTATAGCGGTCAGTACGGCTTTGCTCAAACCGAAATGTGGTGGCGCATCAACCACATGGTCTCGCCCAAGAGTGAAGCGCTCAAGTGCGCCGACTGCCACAATGGCGGTGACCGCCTCGACTGGCAGGCGCTGGGCTATGAGGGCGACCCCATGAAGCACAAAGGCGGCGTCCGCCACGCCCGCTGATCCAATTCAGGCAAGCCCTGAAGACCGGCTCCCGCATCTCCCTGCCTCCCGGGAGCCGGTCACTCTCATCTGTTACTCTCTCATCTGGTACTCTCCAAACGAGATGCCACTTATCCCTAAAAAAGACATTTAGACCCAGAATCGGGCCAAAGTGTCCAAGCGGCACTACACTGAATTAGACTATGACGGTAAATTCGGGTCATTGATGATGCAACTCCCTACAAAAAATGGCATTTTTCTTGCGTTGTCTGGGCATCCTTTTCTGTGGCAAGTGCAATGACAACAAACGGCAAGACTTTTTCCTCATTAAACCGCTCCCTGGGTGAGCTCAGCGGCGCCTTTGCCGATCTGGGAACCTTTCTTCCTCTGGTGCTTGGGCTGATCGCCCTGAATCAGTTTTCTCCCCAAGGCATTTTTCTCGGTTTCGGTCTCTTTGCCCTGGCCACCGCCCTGTTTTATCGCCGCCCCATTCCCGTGCAACCCATGAAGGTGATTGCCGCCCTGGTCATCGCCCAGGGGCTGACACCCGGCATGATGCAAGCCAGCGCCATGCTGATGGGAGTAATACTGCTGGTACTGGCGGCCTCCGGCGCCATCAGTTGGCTGTCGCGGCAAATATCCCAGGCTGTCAGTGTCGGTATCCAACTGGCCATAGGGCTGCAGCTGTTGTGGATGGGTTTCAAGATGATGGCCGACGAGCCTGTGCTGGGATTCGGCGCCTTCGCACTGATTTTCTTTGCCCGCTTTATCCCGCTGCGCTATCTGGCCATGCCCTTGGTGATTGCCCTCGGCATGCTGTGGCAATACCAGCAAGGCGGCAGCGACAGCAGCTTTGTGTTCAACAACACGCCTTGGCACTTGAGCTGGCCCGAGTTAAATGACTGGGGCGCCGCGGCGACCCTGTTGGTGCTGCCGCAACTGGCGTTGACTTTGACCAATGCCGTTATCGCCACCTCAGTAATGGCCAAAGAGAAGTTCCCCGAAGACAGCAAGCGTTTCAGCCCCAAGGCCTTTGCTACCAGCTCTGGCCTGGCCAATCTGCTGCTGAGCCCCTTCGGTGCTTCGGCCATGTGCCACGGTGCCGGTGGGTTGGCGGTGCAATACCATTTCGGTGCCCGCCACCTATGGGCGCCGCTGATCTTCGGCGGCAGTTGCCTGCTAATAGCCCTCTCCTGGGGGGAAAACGTGGCCTGGCTGCTGAGCCTTATTCCGCTGGCTATTCTCGGTAGTCTGCTGTCCACCGCCGGCTTGCAGTTGGCCTGGTCCAAACGCCTCTTGGACGGCAAGCCTTTCTGTATCTTTGTTATCCTGGCGACCGCTGTGGTGAGCCTGGCCGTCAATGCCGCCGCCGGTCTGGCTGTAGGTGTGGTGCTGGAATTCGGCCGCCGTCAGTGGCAAACCCTGAGCGCACTGCGCTGATCTCAATCCACAAAGCCACCATCCCAGGTTCAAACTGAGCCTGGGATGGTGGCTTTAGAGTCGATGGCAGGCGTTATCTGCCGGGCCACTTAGCCTGCCGGGAAGCGGCGCGGCGGATTAAGCGGCACATCGTTTTGGCTCAAGGCCCACCTGGCAATCTCATCCTTACGCATAAAACCGACATCTGCATGAGACTTGGCGTACTCAAGGAAGGAATTGAGTGCGCTGACGATTCCGGGGGCACCGCCTATCCTGTCGTGAACACTGATGGACATCATGCGTCTGCGGTCTGCCCCTTCGAGATAGAGGCAGTCAAATTCATCCTTGAGTTCCTGCAGGAAGGCCGCGGCTGTCATGGCTGTATTGCCGCCGAAGCGGCCTATATCGTTGTTGCGCAGGCTATAGGGCACCACGGCAAACGGCTTTCCTTTGACAGGGATCAGCGACGGCTCATCGCGGCCCAGATCATCTATGTGATAGATAAAACCGAGCTGCTGCAGTATCTCCAGCGTCTTGGGGGTATGCCGCATCCAAAAGGCGTTGAACCCCAACGGCCGCTGGCCGGTGATCCGCTCAAGAGTGGCAATACTCTGCTCATAGGAGCCGCGCTCTTCGGCTTCACTCATGCTGTACTGCGGCGTCCAACTCTGACCATGGCCGGAGATCTCATGACCATGCTCGGCTACGGCTCTGGCAAGCTCAGGAGCCAGTTCGGCAGCCCGCCCCACCATGTGCGACGTCACCTTGATACCGTGTTTGTCCCACAGCCGCAAAAGCCGGGGGATCCCCTCATTCATGCCGTAGGCGTACCAAGTCGGCGTGATGGTATCAACATAACCCGGCTCCATGGGGGGAAACGGCCCTTCGGCATTTGCCCCTTGGGCTCCCGCTTCAAACTGCATTGAGATGGAGATAACCAGGCGCTCACCATTGGGCCAGAAATGGCGCTTGCCTGCTGGGTTATTTTTGCCATCAGCGGCCGCAGCCCCTGGAAGCAACATGGGCGTGCTCATACCACCAGCGGCCACGGCGGTTTGACTTAGACCCAAACCGGCAGCCAGAGCGCCGCCGGCCATTAAAAATTGTCTGCGTGAATGCATACTCTTTGCTCCTTAAGGCTTGAGATTCATCTGGGAGAAAAGACTCTGATAGTCTTCCAGATGCCAGTTGTCTGTAATACGGCCTTGCTTAACCCGGTAGAGATCCACCGCCTGAAAATTTATCGCCTGCCCCTGACCCTGCTGTTCGCCAAATTGGCCACTGAAATGACCACGAAACCTCAGACGCACAGTGACATAGTCATCGGCCACCAGGAGATGCTCAATCTCAGCGCTGAGATCCGGCACCGCCTGTCTGAAGTCCTCTGATGCCTGTAATACCCCGCCGAGTCCCTGAGGCCGCCCGCTTGGCAGCGTACGATCGACAAAGTGCTCACTCAGGGCTGCACGGGCAAAGGCCGGATCGCCACTGTTCCAAAATGCGGCGTAAAGACGTGCCGCCTGGACAATCTCGGCCTCAGTTTGACTGCCATCTGTCACCAGAACCTTGGGCACAGGCAAGTTTGTTGCCAAAGCAGCCGGTCTGGCCACTACTGATGCAGCACTTAAGGCCAAAGCGCTACAGAGCAAGGCCGACCAAATAGCGGCGCGGCTCAAGGCCCGAGGCGCATTGAGCGCCGGGCTTTCCCGCTTCATTGACCCACCTCAAGAGGCTGCAACGCCGGATAATCTGTGTATCCCTCAGCGCCGCCTCCAAACAGTGGGCCAGTGCCGAGCGGCGCCAGCGGCTTACCGAGCTGTAAACGTTTGGGCAGATCCGGGTTGGAGATAAAGGGGCGGCCAAAGGCCACTAGATCGGCATAGCCTTGCTCCAATACTGTTTCGGCGCGTTCAAGATCGTAGCGACCGGCCACTATGATGCAGCCTGGAAAGGCATGACGCAGGCTGCGACGAAAGCTTTCGGGAATCTCAGGAGCATCGTCCCAATCGGCTTCAGACAAGTGCAGATAAGCGACTCCTCGCTTGTTAAGCTCGGCTGCCGCCAGGAGTATGGTGTCGACGATTTCCGGGCAAGCCATATCCTTAAAGGTGACATAGGGCGCCAGGCGAATCCCCACCCGCTCCGGGCCTATGCGTTCGGCGATGGCATCTACCACCTGCAGCAGGAAACGCACTCTGTTGGCCTTAGTGCCGCCGTAAGCATCGTTACGCTTATTGGAGTTGGTCCGCAGAAACTGATCGATCAGATAACCGTTGCCACCATGTACCTCAATGCCATCAAAACCCGCTTCAACGGCATTGACTGCGGCATTGGCAAAATCATTCACAACCCGGTCGATATCAGCCTGGGTCATGGCTCTGGGTTCCGGACAATCCACCATCTGGCCACCATCACTGCCGTTTGAAACCCACACCTGAGTCGCCGTCGGTGCTATGGCCGAAGGGGCTATCGGCGCATCTCCCTTCTGGAACACGGGGTGAGACACCCTGCCAACATGCCAAAGCTGATTGAAGATTCGTCCACCGGCGTCATGCACGGCGCGGGTAACCAAACGCCATCCCTGCAGCTGCTCTTGGGTGTAGATCCCGGGTGTAAAGGAATAGCCCTGGCTGTCGTCGGAAATCTGGGTGGCTTCTGTGATGATAAGCCCTGCCGAGGCGCGCTGACGGTAGTATTCCGCCATCATGGCATTGGGAATGTTGCCCGGTTGACTGGTGCGCGAACGCGTCATGGGGGCCATGACCACCCGATTGGACAGATACAATCCCTTGAGGGAATATGGAACGAACAGTGACATATGAAACTCCTGATGACTGAATGGCGAGCTCGCCGGAACACTTCACAGGCTCATTGTCTATCTTTCGAACTTGATTGATAATTGGGCTATTACTTAACTTATTTTCAAATAATTTTTGAATGTATCATCTCAATGATCTGCAACTGGCCTTACGGGTGGCCGAACTTCAGAGCCTGTCTGCCGCCGGACGCGAGCTGGGCATGACCCCGGCCGCCGCCAGTGCCGCGCTGCAGCGGCTGGAAAAGAAGCTGGGCAGCCAGTTGTTTGCCCGCTCAACCCGGCGACTGCAGCTCACCGAAGAGGGACAAGTGTTTGTCGATGCCGCCCGTCAGGCGATGGGGCTTTTGGACAACGCCGCCATGGCGTTGGCGGAAAGCCGCGGCGAGCTCAAAGGAGAAGTCAGGTTGGCACTGCCTTCGGACTTGGGCCGCAGCCTGATACGTCCCTGGCTGGACCAACTGATGGCCGGGGCGCCCGAGTTGTCACTGCAGTATTTCTTCGGCGATCAGCTGACAGATCTCATCGGCCAGAATGTTCACCTGGCACTGAGGTACGGCCATTTGAGCGACTCCAGCCTGATGCGGCGGCATCTCTTGTATGTGCACAGGGTGGCGGTGGCCTCGCCTGAGTATCTGGCCCATTATGGTCGGCCCAAGACGCCCCATGAACTGAGCCAACATAAGGTGCTGATCCTCAATCGTGGCGGCGAGCCTTGGCAACGCTGGGGCTTCACGGAAGCCGGTAACCCATTGGCCGTCGAGGTGAAAGGCAGGCGAATAGCCAATGATGGCGCCGTCATTCGCGACTGGGCCCTGGAGGGCCAGGGCATCGCCTTCAAGAGCTGGTTGGATGTCGCCGAAGATGTGCATGCCGGGCGGCTGATTAACCTTTTTTCGCCCCAGCAATGCGAGACTGTGCCGCTGCAAATCCTGTACCTGCATACCGACTACCCCAGCTTCAAGGTGCGGCGGGTGATAGATTTTCTGGCCGACAGGTTTCAGACATTTGAGCGGCGCTTTCCGTTGATTTGAACCTAGCCCATTCTTGCGCAGTGTTGTCGGGATTAGCGCCGGACTTTCTATTCGCTCAGGGCTGTTGCCCCCAGAGGCAGCCACACTCGCACTCGGCAGCCGCGGCACTCGCGGCGGTTTTCCAGCTCCAGATGACCATTATGCTGGGTCACCACGTCGCGGCAGATAGCCAATCCCAGCCCCAAACCATCCTCCTTGGTGGTGGCGAAAGACAGCATTAATTCAGCCGCCGAGGCGCTCAACCCCGTGCCTGTATCCAAGAGTTCCAACAGCAACCACTCTCCCTTGGTCCCGGCGGCTGGGGGCGCGGCCTGATAGTCGAGTTTGAGTTGGATCTCCCGTTTACCCGATACCGCATCCAGGGCATCCATGGCATTTTTCAGCAGGTTAACCAGCATCTGACTCAGCCCCACTGCATCCCCCAGCAATGGTCGCTCCGGCCCGCGACGACTTATTTTGAGCTCAACCCCCTGCTGCTCCATCGGCCGCTGAAACAGCGCCAGTGCATCCCTGAGCAGCGACTCTATCACCACAGGCTCAGATTCGGCCCGGCGCCGACGCAGCAAACCGCGAATACGATGCACCACGGCCCCAGCGCGGATAGACTGATTATTGATCTTGGTCAGCACCTCACGCATGGCATCGGCGCGCTCGCCACAGCCCTCGGCGGCGCGCTGCTCCAGCACCATCATGGCGCCTTCGCTGTATTGAGTAATGGCGGCAATCGGCTGGTTGAGTTCATGCGCCAGCCCGGCACCAATTTCGCCCAGAATAGCGGCACTCTGCATTCGTTCCAGTTGCAACTCTTTATCCCGCAGTTGTCGCTCTGTTGCCAGCAGGAATTCGCTCTTCTGGCGGAACTTGTACTCCAGCCACAGGTGGTAGAGAGTGGAGATCAGGAACAGTAACAGCAGCGCTCCGCCCCACTCTTTGTTCTTGCGTACCCAGTCGATGGCGGCTTCATACAAAGGGGGTGGGCCGCCGTGGAGATCCAGCTCCTCATACAGTTTGATCACCTTGAGCTGACTGATAGGAGCTGTCCAGCCCATGGTGTCGGCCTTGATCGCCGCTTCAGAGTCGGAAGGCAAGTCGAACAGCGCCCGGGTCACCGACTGGGTGATATGGCTGGGCACCAGGTCAGAGGCGGCAAATGACCAGTTGGGATAGAGGGCACTGCTGGTTTCACAGTCATAGCCCTCGGGCTTGACGCCGTTGATCACCCGATAGTCCTGGCGCTGCACCAAGCCGGTTTCCACCATCTCTTCCAGGGTACAGAAGGGGGTGATGGCGGCATCCACTGTGCGGTCACGCACCTGGTAAACCA
The DNA here is from genome assembly GCF_043103185.1 of Shewanella sp. YQ_9. Classification (NCBI taxonomy): domain Bacteria; kingdom Pseudomonadati; phylum Pseudomonadota; class Gammaproteobacteria; order Alteromonadales; family Shewanellaceae; genus Shewanella; species Shewanella sp. YQ_9. The sequence goes on along the minus strand of NZ_JBICJO010000076.1, from coordinate 108,227 downwards.
GAGGCTCCAGCGGAAACCCCAGAAAACGCACCTCACCGAAAAAACGCTTGGCGGCAAAGCCACGCTTATTCAGCAAGCCTACTGTCGCCTGATATCCCCCCAGCGCCTGAGGATCGCTGGCCACCACAGTGGCGCCGCGCAGCTCCTCAATATTACGCACCGGGCTGTCGGCCCGCACTATGATCGCCGAGCTGATGGCAAAGGTGGTTCCCTGATGCTTGCGGCTACGCATGGTGGCCAGCCAGGACAGGGGCAGCTTGCTGCTGAGGCTAAGATACTGCCCTGGGTTGGTCACAATAAAGTGGATCCTGTGCTCCAGCAGTTGCTGGCTCATTTGATCAAAGGTCAGCGGCTCCACCTCGAAACGATTGCCGGGCAGCTGTTGGCTGAGATAACGCATCATGGGGCGCCATCTCTCTTTTGCCTGGGCAACCCCGTGATTGGCCAGTACCCCGACCCGGAACACAGCCTCTATGGGCTCGTCACCCATTTCGGCATCGGTCGCCGGTTCATACAGTTGCGCCGAAGCCGAAGCACACCCGGCCCCCAACAACAGTATCAAGATTAATATTCTGGCCATTCCAACTCCCCTTTCATCCATGAAGATAAGCTAATACAGACGGCGAAAAAATAACTTGATGGAGGGCAAATGTCGGCCAACACCTCAGTGATCTGGCTCTAAAAGCCAACAACCGGGTTTGAGCCCAGTCGCGACAAAGATTAGGATTGGCTTATTCACCCGAGAGAGGCAAGTATGTGACTGACACAGCGCTTTATTTGGTGGACGACGATGCCGCCGTCCGGGATTCACTCGGCTTTATGCTGAGCCAATTCGGTTACCGGCTGCAAGCCTTTGACAGCGGCCAGGCATTTCTCCAGGCCGCCGAGTTGGAGGCGCCTGGCTGCGTAATCCTCGACAGCCGCATGCCGGAACTCACCGGCCAGCAGGTACAACAGAGATTATTGGAGGCCAACAGCCCCTTGGGGATCATCTTTCTCACCGGCCATGGCGATCTGCCGATGGCCGTTGACGCCTTTCGTCAGGGAGCCTGCGACTTTTTCCAGAAACCGGTTGCCGGCAAAGCGCTGGCAGCCGCCATCGAAAAAGCCTTCGACTACAGCCTCAAGACCCATGAACAGCAGCAACTGCAGCAGAAATACGCCACCCTGACCGAGCGGGAGCAACAGGTACTGCAGCTTCTGGTGCAGGGAATGACCAATAAACAGATGTCCGAAGCTCTCTATCTGTCGCTGCGAACCATAGAAGTGCATCGCGCCAAGATCATGAAAAAGCTTGGTGTTCACAGTATTGCCGAACTGATTAAGTTCACGCCCTTGGTTTGACCCTCTCCCGGGTGCGACAGCTTGTCGCACTTTGGCTGTTTAGCTTTGCCCCATCCGCGCACAAGCCCCAAAATGGGTCATTCAAAACAACCAAAATCAATAAGATATGCGCTTTTCACCTTCTCCTCTCGCTCTGGCTTTACTGCCAATAATCGGTCTGGGCTCAGCCGCCAAGGCCAGTGATTCTCCCATGGAAGTGCTGGTGGTGCGCGGCAGCGTACAGAGCAGCGTGCTGCAGACCTCGCCAGAAGCCACCGCGCCCAAGGCCGATATCAGTGGTCTGCTCAAGTCACTGCCCGGCGCCAACGTCAACAGTAACGGTCCACTAACCGGCATAGCCCAGTATCGTGGCCTCTTTGGCGATAGAGTCGAAACCCAGGTCGGCGGCATGAGCATGGCCGGTGCCGGTCCCAACGCCATGGATACCCCCTTGAGCTATGCCGTACCTGTGATCACAGAGCAGTTAGAGCTGGATCGCGGCATAGCCCCGGTCGCCAGCGGCGTCGATACCTTAGGTGGCAGCATCCGGGTAGTGGAGTCCCAGGCACGTTTCGATGAAGTCAGCGGCCTGGTCAGCGGCCAATACCAGCACAATGGCGAGCAGAGCCGCATCGGCGTCAAGAGCAACTTCGGCGGCGAGCGGCAGGCACTCATGTTGTATGGCGACTTGTTCAAGGGCAATGATGTGCCCGAGAGCGGCGATAACCACCCACTGCTGCCAGGAGTCTACGACAAGCAGGTGTTTGGTGGTGAATACAGGTTCAACCTGGCCGACAGCAACGCCGATGATGAGTCGATAGCCTTCTCGTTCCAGCATCTGGAAACCACAGATGCCGCCACCCCGGCGCTGCCGATGGATATCGACTATATCCGTACCGACAGGTTTAAGCTCAGTGGTGAGCACCTGCTGGCCGATTGGCAGACACGCTGGCATCTGGGCTACAGCGATGCCCGTCACGGCATGGACAACTTCAGCCTACGGATGAAAATGCCTACCATGGCACCGCGCTACACCATAGCCGATTCCAAGAGTTTCGACGGCCATTGGCAAATGGCGAAAGACAGCTGGGAATTTGGCTTGGATTGGCGCCATGCCGAGCACGACACTGTGGTGACAGACCCCAGCAACAGCAAGTTCCGGGTGGATAACTTCAACGGTGTCAACGACAGTGTTTACAGCCTCTACGCCCAATGGCAGCAGGATTTTGGCCGGTGGAGCTGGCAACTGGGTAGCCGGGTGAAACACTACAGGTTTGATGCCGATCCCGTGAGTCACTCTATGGCGGCGATGAAACCGGCAATCAAGACCCTGATGGACAGATTCAATCAGGCCGATCGCAGCCAAAACGATACCGGGCTGGACTTGGTGATCAACGGCCGCTTTGAAATCGACAGTGAGCTGGATGCCATAATCGGCCTGGCGCGTAAACAGGCCAGTGCCAGCTATCAACAGCGCTATCTCTGGGTGCCGATGCAGTCCACCGGTGGCCTGGCCGATGGCCGAACCTATGTGGGCCAGATGGACTTGGAGCTGGAAACCGCCTGGCAACTGGAACTGGGGCTGGATTTACACCGTCAGGATTTCAACCTGACCCCTAGGGTATTTGTCCAAAGGATAGACAACTATATTCAGGGCCTGCCCACGGATGATCCTGCCGTTATCGCCGCCGGCGATGCCAACACTTTGGTGTTCAGCAATACCGACGCCCTGCTCTACGGCATGGATGTCAACGCCCACTGGCAGTTGCATGAACAGTGGAGCCTGGATCTGCAGGCAGCCTATACCTATGGTGAGCGCCGCGACGTGGAAGACAAGCTTTACCGTATCGCCCCACCCAACCTGACTCTGGGACTCAACTGGGATCAGGGCAGCTGGTTTGCCCGCCTGGAGACAGTAGCGGTTGCCGCCCAGGATAAGGTGTCGGCCACTCAGCTGGAGCAGGAAACTGCAGGCTACGGCTTGGTGAATCTGGCGGCCGGTTACCGCGGTGACAGCTTTATGCTCAAGGCCGGGGTCGATAACCTGCTGGACAGAGAATATGTCGATCATCTCGCCGGTTATAACCGGGTAATGGGCGGTGATATCGCCGTTGGCGAGCGTTTGCCACAACCCGGTCTCAACGCCTGGGTCATGGGCGAGTACCGTTTTTAAGGGCGCCCCGGTTGCCCGCTTAAGGGTTCATCCTCACCGTGCTCCCGCAGGCCGTTGAGATTTCCACTGCAATTGAACCTGCCCCGGCCTTTTCTCGTCTCGAAAGGCCGGGATTTTTTTAAGCAACTGGCTTCTTGGCCAGCTTGCGTTGCAGGGTGCGGCGATGCATTCCCAACTGGCGGGCGGTGGCCGAGACATTACCCTTATTGGCATTGAGTACCTGCTGAATATGTTCCCACTCCAAGCGCTTGGGGTGCAGCGGGGTTTCATCAGGCAAGGATGAAGCCGTGTGGGATTTGGGCTCGACTTTGAGTGCCGCCAGCAGTGTCCGGGTGTCGGCCGGCTTGGCCAGATAGTTGTCTGCCCCCAGTTTCACCGCCTCCACCGCAGTGGCTATGCTGGCAAAGCCTGTTAGCAGCACAATACAGGCCTTGGGCAAGCTGGCTCGCAGCGGCACTATCAGGTTGAGGCCGTTGCTTTGCGCCAATTTCATATCCAGCAGCACATGGCTCGGTTGCCAGCTACGGGCGCTGAGCAGTGCTTGGCTGGCATCTTCGGCATGGCAGCACTCGAAATCATGCCGCTGCATACGCCGCTTCAGAATGGCTGCCAGCGCCAGGTCATCTTCAACTATCAATAACCGCTTCATGCCGCATCTCCTTTACCGGCAGAAACCGGCAATAAGGGCAGACTGATACGCGCCTCACAGCCCTGTGGGCCGTTGTGCAACACCAGCTCGCCCCCCAGCTTCTCCAGGCTGGCGTGACTCAAGAGCACGGCAACCCCCATACCTGTGCGGCTCGCCACCGGCATCAGCCCAAGCTCGCCCAAGAGATGCGCCTCTATGCCGCGGCCATAATCCTTGATGTTAATTTCAAGCCGAGTGTCACCGAGGGAGTCGAAGCCAATTTCAACCTTGGGCTCGCCTGTATTGTTGAGGCTGGCCTTGGCGGCGTTATCCACCAGCGCCAGCAGCGCCGGCAATAGACTGGCATCTGTGATAATTTCACGTTCAGTCAGGCCTACAGGCAGGGTGAGGCTGAAATCCACCTCGGGCATCAACAGCATGAGTTGCTGGCGCATATTTTGCCCCAGTGCCGCCAATGTCACGGCCTGGCGGCGACGTTCACGAATCGATTCGGTGGCATTCCGCAGTTCATTGAGAGTGACTTCACAGCGGGACAGCGCCTGGCCCATTTGCGCCTGCGCCTCGGCATCCAGGCCCTCTTCCATGGCTTCATCCAGCAGTAATCTCAGGCTCGCCAGCGGCGTTGCCAACTGGTGTGCCATCTGCGCCGAAGCTGTGCCCAACGCCAGCAGTTGTTCCTGCCGCAGCTGATTTTCTCTCAGCCAACCAAGCTCGGTATCCTGGCGCCGCAGACGACGGCTTATCAGAGCGACACTGGTGGTCAACACCAGTGCCGACACCACGAAGTTAAGCCACATCCCCAGGAAGTGAGAGCTCATATCCATGCCGTGATGGCGCATATGCCCTTCCGGCAAGCTCAAGATCATCAGGCTGTAGGCCAGGGTCGACAGCGCCGCCAGGCTCCAACTGCCCCAGGCGGGCAAGGTGACCGCCGCCAGCGCAATCGGCACCAGCAGCAGCGAAATAAAGGCATTTGTGGCCCCACCGGAAAACCACAGCCAGGAGATCCAAAACAGGGTATCCAGCAACAGGGCGATAAAGATACCGGCACTCTGGCGATAGAGGGGATGACGCAGCCACAGGGTCAAGGCCAGATAGGCGCTTTCCAGCCCAAACACCCACCACAAGGGTTCAGGCTGCAGCGTCAGGCCAAAGGCATCGCTGCCGAGCAGGGTCAGCCCCAGTTGCAGCAGCAACCCCAAAACCCGCAGCAACGCCAGTTGATCGGCCGCCGCCAGGCCACCGGTTCGACCAAATATGCCATCCATTCCCATCCGGGTGCTTTTCATTCGTCTATTATCCGAAAACCTGCAAAGGCGTTGAGGCGGCAGATATGCCAAGTTGGCTGTGGTGTCACAAGACTCAGGGATATCAATGCCTGCCGTTATCGCCTTGGCACAGCTGCTTTACATCATTAACAAGGCTTCACATTTTAGGGACTTTTCAAAGCCAAAGCACTTGTTTACCCTGTGGATTCACCTTTTTTCATTCCTGAGAGGCTGCAGAACCCGCCGATGACCACTTCCTCTTCCTTGCCGCTGATCCTGGCCGGCCCGATATTGCGCCACTGCGACCGGGACCATTTCACCCTCTGGTGGGTCAGCAGCAAGCCGTTGAGCCCGCAATTGACGCTTAAGTTGAGTCACAAGTCGGCGCCCTTGCCGTTGAATGAAGAACAAGTGCACAGAGTACAACTGGGTGAACATGCCTGGCAGTATCTGCTGCACCTGGAGGTTCCCGGATTGCTGCCCCAAGGGCAAGCCGTGGGTTACAGCTTGGAAGATGCCGATGGTCAGTCGCTGTTCGCCGATATCGAAGGCCTGTGTTATCCGGATAAATCCACCCCCGAACTGGTGCTGCAGCCCAGGCTGGATCGTTTGCTGCACGGCTCCTGTCGCAACCCGCATCATCACAGCGGCGACGCACTGGTGGCGGCCGATACTCTGCTGGAGCAGAACAATGCCCCTGCCGAGCGACCGGCGCTGCTGATGTTGAGCGGCGATCAGCTCTATGTCGATGATGTGGCTGGCCCCACCCTGGTGGCCATTGCCCAGGTAATAGCGCTGCTGGGACTGAAACAGGAAAGCTTTAGCGACGCCCCGCTCAAAGACTCGGCGCAGATAGATTATGGCCCAGACTCCCTCTACCTGCGGCCAAAGCAGCTCTTGCCCCGAACCCAGTATCCGGCCAAGACAGCACTCTGGCGCTGGTATATCAACCACCCCATATTCACCTCCTCGATGGCAGAAAACCATCTGCTGAGCTTCGCCGAAGTTACTGCCCTGTATCTTTTAATCTGGTCGCCGGAACTGTGGCAGCAACTGGAACTGCCGCTGCAGTTGCCCGGGCTGAGCGGTAAACGGGCACAGGAGTGGCAGGCCCAGTGGCAACATCTGTTGGAGTTCAAGGCGGGCCTTGGCAAGGTCAGGCGCCTTTTGGCGCATCTGCCCACCTATATGATTTTCGACGATCATGACATTACCGACGACTGGAACCTCACGGCCCGCTGGGAAGAGGCCGCCTATGGTCACGCCTTCTCCAAGCGCATCATAGGCAATGCCCTGCTGGGTTACACCCTGTTTCAGGCCCTTGGCAATCAACCCAAGAGGTTTACCGACTTTTTCGAAGAGCTGAGCGGCCTCTATCTGGCCGACAGCGAGCGCCAGGATGCCCTGATAGACAAGCTGCTCAAATGTGAGAACTGGCACTACACCCTGGATACTCAACCCAGAATGGTGGTACTGGATACCCGTACCCGCCGCTGGCGCAGCGAATCCAACCTGGCCAAGCCTTCCGGATTGATGGACTGGGAGGCGTTGATGGATCTGCAGCAGGCACTGCTGGGGCAGGATAAGGTCATCATAGTGTCGGCAGCGCCGATTTTCGGGGTCAAACTGATTGAGGCGGTGCAGCGCACGGCCACCCTGATCGGTGCTTCGCTGCTGGTGGACGCCGAAAACTGGATGGCGCACCCCGGCGCCGCCAACGCCCTGCTGTCGATCTTCATGCACAGACGTACCCCGCAGGAATTTGTGATCCTCTCCGGCGATGTGCACTACTCCTTTGCTTATGACATAGGGATCCGCTTTCGCCGCGCCAGTCCCAACATCTACCAGATCACCGCCAGCGGCATCAAAAATCAGTTCCCGGAAAAGCTGCTGCCTGTGTTTGATAAGCTCAACGGTTGGCTCTATGGGCATTTCTCGCCGCTCAATCTGCTGACCAAACGCAAACGTATGTCGATCCGCGGCCGCCGCCCCAATGGGGAACGCAGCAAACGCCTGGTCAACCAAAGCGGTATCGGCCTCCTGGAACTGGCAGAAAACGGCGCCCCCAAGCGGATAGCCGTACTGCATGCCGATATGAGCCGGACCGAGTTTCAAGCGCCCAAAGAGAGCCGCGACTGATACTTTGTGCCAGAACAGTTCCCATTGAAGTAATGGCGCGTTGCCCGGCTTGTGGCATACTCAGGCGAAACCACCTTGGGAGCCTAAGATGCATCTGTGTCACTGCCAACTTGAGCAACATGGCGAGGCGATACGCGCCATCTTCAACCATGCCATTGCCCATACCACAGCCCTTTATGAATACCAGCCAAGGAGCGAACAGCAGATCCGCGATTGGTTCGGCGCCAAACAGCAAGGCAACTGGCCGATTCTGGGCGCCGAGGATGAGCAGGGACAACTGTTGGGATTTGCCAGCTTCGGCCCGTTTCGCGGCTATCCGGCCAACCTCTACTCGGTGGAACACTCTGTGTATGTGCACCCGGAGCATAGAGGCAAAGGGGGGGCGCGTTTTCTGATGCAGCATTTGATAACCCAGGCCCGGGAGCGCGGCATGCGCACCATGGTGGGCGCCATAGATGCCGGAAACCAGGCCAGTATCGCCCTGCACCTGAAGTTGGGGTTCAAACACTCAGGCACCCTACCCCAGGTGGGCTATAAGTTCGGTCGCTGGCTGGATTTGACGTTTTATCAGCTTATGCTGCCGGGACCTGCCGAGCCCAAATAACCCTTTCGGGCACGAGCCGATTTTCGTCTTATGCCCCTGAAAAAATTCATCATTACCGGGCAATCCGCCTGCGGCCATCTACACTTATTCAAGCGTATTTACGAATAAGGGAATCCGATTAGATGACACTGGATTATATCGCGCTGGGGATGCTGATCTTTGTCGCCCTGGTGATCTTCTACGGGGTGATAGTGATCCACGACATCCCCTACGAGCTGGCCAAGAAACGCAACCACCCCCATCAGGACGCCATTCACTACGCCGGCTGGGTGAGCCTGTTTACCCTGCATGTGCTGTGGCCGTTTCTGTGGATCTGGGCCACACTCTGGCGCGAGGACAGGGGCTGGGGCTTTGACAAGATCCAACAGGAGCAGCAATCACTGCACCATGAAACCGTACTCTTGGCGCAGCAGTTGGAGCTATTGAGTGAAAAAGTCGCCGCCCTGGAAGCCCAAAAGCATGCCGCAGAGGCTCTTGCAGCGCCGAGTGCCCAAGTCCAAGTCCAAAGCCAAAACCAAGCCCCAACCCAAGTCCAAACATCTTCAGAAGAGCCCCCAGCCAACCCCAAACCCACCAGCGGCGTGGACTTGGATACGGCAGCAGACTCGACCGACATTCCAGCTACAGATAATCAGAGCCAGAGCAATAACAAAAATGGGGAGAACAGATAAATGGATCTCTTGCTTATCCTCACTTATACCGCCATCTGCGTCGCCATCTTCAAGATTTTCCGCATCCCGCTCAACAAGTGGAGTGTGCCCACCGCCGTGCTCGGCGGAGTAGTACTGATAGGCACCTTGATTTTGTTGATGAACTACAACCATCCCCATACCGCCATGGGCAGCCAGATGTATGTCACCACCCCGCTGATCCCCTCGGTGCGCGGCAAGGTCATAGAAGTGCCCGTCATCCCCAACAAACTGCTGAAGGAGGGCGAGCTGCTGTTCCGGGTCGATCCGACTCCTTATCAGACAGAAGTCACCCGGCTGGAGGCCAGCCTGGAGCAGGCCAAACAGGCGGTATTGGGGCTGGACGCCGCCTATAAGGCCGCCGAGGCCAGTCGCATCAAGGCCGAGGCCGAACGGGACAGAACCCAACTGGAATATGAGCGCTACCGCCGCGGTTTTGAAAAAGGCGCCTTCACCCGTGCCGATGTCGACAACCGTCGTCAGTACTATCTCGGCGCCCAGGCCTCAGTAGAGGCGGCCGAGGCCGAAGCCCGGCGCGCCAAGCTGGCACTGGAAGCCGAGTATCAGGGGCAAAACACCCAGGTGGCCGAAATTTCCGCCATGTTGGAAAAAGCCAGATTCAATCTGGAGGAAACCAGCATGCGCGCCCCCTCAGACGGTTATGTGACCCAGTTGACCCTGAGACCGGGAATGATGGTGGTGCCCATGCCCCTCAGGCCTGTGATGACCTTTGTCCATCAGGAGGAGCGCTTTTTTGTCGGCGCCTTTAGGCAAAACTCGCTGCTGCGGCTGAAACCCGGTTTCAAGGCCGAGCTGATCTTCCGCGCCCTGCCGGGCAAGGTGTTTCAAGCCGAAGTTGTCGAAGTGCTGCCGGCCATAGGTGAATCTCAGGTGCAGGCGCAGGGGCAGCTCTATGGCTCGTCACAAATTCGCCTCAACGGCCGGCCACTGGTAAAACTCAAGCCGCTGGACGATCTGAGTCAGTATCATTTGCCACTGGGCACCAATGTGGAGATCGCCATCTATTCCGATAGCTTTGAGCATGTATCAATCATGCGTAAAGTATTGATAAGGATGAAAAGCTGGCAGAACTATCTCTATCTGGATCACTGATACTCCTTATCGTCACGCAAGCCCTATAAAAGTAAAAAGCCCCGGGGGAAACTCCCGGGGCTTTTTTGGTATCCCATCTCAGCCTCAGCCGATGGCGGCCTCGGGAGCCGCCTGGAAGCGCCTGGCGTGATAGAGGCAGAAGAGTACAAACCAAGCGGCACTCACCAGGAAACCAGCCAGGGTGGAATGCAGCAGCCCCATGGCCAGATACCCCAGCGCCGCCCCGAAGGCGACGGTCAGGGCATAAGGCAACTGGGTCAGCACATGATCTATATGGTGACAGCCGGCGCCGGTGGCCGACAGAATACTGGTGCTGGATATGGGCGAACTGTGGTCGCCAAACACAGCGCCAGCCAACACAGCCGACAGCATGGGCAGCAGAAGTTGGATATCGCTGGCGGCGGCCATATCACCGGCGAGTGGCAACATGATACCGAAAGTGCCCCAGCTGGTGCCTGTGGCAAAAGCCATTGCACAGGAGAGCACAAACACCACCACAGGCAGCAGCCCTGTGGGCAGGTTGCCGTTGGCCAGGCTGGCGAGATATTTGCCGGTTTCCATGTCACGCACCACGGCGCCTATGGTCCAGGCAAACAGCAGTATGTTGATCGCCGGCAACATGGCCATGACCCCTCTGGGGGCAGCGCGCAGCCAAGTGGATATCCCAAGACCGAGACGCAGAGCCAACAGGCCGGACACCGCCAGGCTGCAAAGGGCGCCATAAACCAAAGACGAACCCACATTGGTATGTTCAAAGGCGCCCAGCACACTGAAGGCCTGACCATTGGCGGCCAATACCTGAGCCCCGGAGTCCAGCATGAAATAGATACTCGCCGCCGTCAGTGTCACTATCGGCAACACCATATCCAGCATGCCGCCGCGGCTGTCGGCCGGGGCTTCCATATCCAGCCCTATTGGCCGGCCCTTGGATTCATCCCAGAGCTTGCCTTCGAGCGCCCGTTGCTCATGCTGTCGCATCGGCCCAATATCCAGTTGGAAGGCGATGACTACCACCACCATGATCAGGGTAAATACCGCATAGAGATTCATGGGGATCATCTGCACAAAGGCGGCGATCGGGCTCTGCTCTGTCACCCCATGGGCCACGAGTATGCCGCCCACCAGGGCGATGATATAGGCCCCCCAGGAGGAGATGGGCATCAATACGCACACGGGTGCCGCGGTTGAGTCCAGCAGATAGGCCAACTTAGCGCGGGAGATCTGGAATCTGTCGGTCACAGGGCGGCAAATGGGCCCCACCGACAGACTGTGGAAGAAGTCGTCAATAAAGAAGGCAAACACCATCAAGCCGGTGAGCGACTTGGCGCTCTTGCGGCTCTGGCAGCGCCTGGCGGCCCATTCGGCGAAGGCCCGGGTCGCCCCCGAGGCGGTCATCAAGCTGATAAGCCCACCCAGCAGCAGCATAAATAGCAGCATATTCAGGTTATCGCTGTTGGGAGCACCATCGACCCAGAAGATTTTCAGCACACTGTCAAACAGGTAGCGCAGCGATTGCAGCGGTGAAAACTGCTGTAACATCAGGCTGCCGGCGACTATGCCAACCCCGAGGGAGAGCAGTACTCTACGGGTGATGATCGCCAGCGCAACCGCCAGCAGAGGAGGAACTATGGACCAGGGAGAGTCCGCAAAATGCATGATATTCATGATCTCTTTACACCTAAAACAACTAAGGTGGAGATCTACCGATAGGATCGAAGAAACTCAGACCAAGGAGGGCAGAAACTTCTCAGCTCCTTCAGGTAGCGCTCCATAGTGGATGACTATGGCAGTCCTGCACCTGTTAGATACAGAACCAGCAGCTAGGTTTGATGGCCTGGCTACTTCGGCGCCGACTCCTTTCCCCGGGCCTCAAAGGCATCACCCTCTTCCCGGTTACTCTTAGGCAGCGCGCCTCTACTCAAAGGTATTCGACTGGCATTCTAACTATCACGGCCCCAATAGCAAGCCAGATTGTGCCTCTGGCGGTAAATATCCCTCCCGGTTGGCATTAAGCCTTTGGCAAGTGACTCATGTCTGGGCTCGCAAATGCCAACTCCGGCTGTTGACGGCAACCACAGCTACACCTAGGATCGCCCTCCCCTACCGCGACACTGAAATAACAATTAAAGGTGTGCAAATGACTCTGTTACAACGTTTTTGTGTGGCACTCTGTGCCTTGTTCTCCAGCCATTCCATGGCAACGCCCACCCGGTCACCTATACTGCTGCAAGGCGCCATGGATGTCGAAGTCGACACCCTGGTTCAGGCCCTGAAAGACCCCAAACAGACAACTCTTGGTTCCTGGACTTTCTGGCAAGGCACTGTGGATGGCTATCCTGTCATAGTGTCCCGTACTGAAATAGGTATGGCCAATGCCGCCGCCTCCACCACACTGGCGATAGAAAAATTTCAACCCGGTTTTATTATCAACCAGGGCACCTCCGGCGGCCACGACCCGGCGCTGCACCGCGGCGACATAGTATTGGGGAAATACAGCTTCAATATGGGTTCCTATCGCAGCGTTCTACACCCCAAAGGCCAGGGCATAGATCCCAAACGCTGGCATAACTTCGATGTCACCATGCGTTTGCGTCAGGATGGCAAGCTGGTGGAACACAAGCGCTTTGATGCCGATCCCAAGCTGCTGGCTCTGGGACAACAACTGGCGTCAGCTTATCGCCATGGCAAGGTAGTGACCGGCGTGATCGGCAGTGCCGATGAGTGGAACCGCGAAGTCGACCGCATCGAGTGGCTGCACCAAACTTATCAAACCTCGGCCGAAGAGATGGAAACCGCTGCGGCCGCCCTGGTTGCCAAGGCCTATGCGATCCCTTTTATCGGGATTCGGGTACTCTCCAATACCGACCTGCACGGCGAAGAGTTTGAGCCACAAACCGCTATCCACTGTCAGCAGTTTGTCATTGAGTACACCAAGAAGTTGATCGCAGGTTTGGAAGGTAAATAAAACCTAGTCGCTCTAATGGCAAACAAGTGCCGCTGGATTGTCTCTTTGGCTTTTCCTGTAAGCACCTAATCTTAAGTAATCAGCAATAAGAGAAATTGCTTGGATTACCGGCTGGAAAACAAACAATGCGGGCACCACCAGGGGGCCCGCATCATAACTGTCAGACAGGATAACTTGGGTTTAGTCACGCAGCTTGTAGCTGACCTCGACCCTGTCGGAGAAAGTTACCTGGCCATACTCATAGCTCTGGTTGATAGCGCCTTCAGCCATCATGGCGGCCTTGTACATAACAGGACGCACCGGGCCTTGGTCGAAATAACGAATCGACCAGACGCCATCGAGTTTCTCGCCAAATCCGGCCGCCAGCTCACGGGCCTTTTGCTTGGCATCTTCAATGGCCGCCTGCCGCGCCTGCTTGCGCATCTCGGCTTCTTTACTGGACTTGAGGTTGATCTGGTTCACCTTGTTGATCCCGCCTATTAGTGCCGAGTCCAGTATGGGGTTGAGCTGATCCAACTGTTTCACCAACACGGTCACACTGCGACTGGCGCGATACCCCTTGAGCTCGGGCGCCTTGTCCTTGAGGTAAACATACTCAGGTTGCAGATTCAGATTGGCGGCGGCAATCGACTCCTTGGCGACCCCAGCCTTGAGCAGGCGCTCGATAAAAGCGGCCACCGCCTTGTCGGATGCGGCCTTGGCCGCCTTGGCATCAGATTCGCTTAATGACACTTCAACATGGATTTCAGCCATATCCGGCTCAACCTGTATCTGGCTGACGCCTGTAGTTTCCAGCAGAGGTCTATCCTGGGCCAGTACCGAGTGGCTCATCAGAGTAGCGGGTAACAGTGCGCCTATCAGCGCCAGATTCAGCAGAGATTTTTTCATCTTGGTTCTCCAAAAAGTTCGCTTTCGTTGACCATAGAAACGCAGCCAGCTGACAAAAGGGTTAAAAAAATCAAAAAATTTTTCAACGAGGTTTTGAAGCGGCAACCGAGATGGCAACATAGAACATAAATTAACCAGCCCAACTGTACCTTTTCTATGGCTGAGGTATAATCGCCGCCAATTTTACCGGCACCCCAGCGTGCTCCATCAGCTTTAGCATTGCGGAAAACAGCTCTTGAAGAAATCAGTCGACATTTTTGATCCCAAGCAGACCACGACTCTGGACACTCCGGCCAAGACTCTGGCACAGGAAAACAGCCCTGCCGAGGCCCAAACCAGCGGCAATCGCATCGGCTTTGTCAGCCTGGGCTGCCCCAAGAACCTGGTGGATTCCGAGCGGATCCTCACCCAACTGCGCATCGACGGCTATGAGGTTACCAACAGCTATGACAATGCCGACCTGGTAATAGTCAACACCTGTGGCTTTATTGATGCCGCGGTGGAAGAGTCGCTGGATGCCGTGCGTGAAGCGCTGGAAGAAAACGGCAAGGTGATAGTCACCGGCTGCCTGGGCGCCAAGGAAAACCAGATCCGCGAAGTGCATCCGGATGTACTGGAGATCACCGGCCCCCACAGCTATGAAGCCGTGCTGAACCATGTGCACAAATATGTGCCCAAGCCGGAGCACAACCCCTTCACCTCGCTGATCCCGCAAGCCGGCGTTAAGCTGACCCCCAAGCATTATGCCTACCTGAAGATTTCCGAAGGCTGCGACAACCGCTGTACCTTCTGCATCATTCCGGCGCTGAGGGGCGATCTGGACAGCCGCAGTGTCGGCAGCGTGCTGGATGAAGCCAAACGCCTGGTGGAAAGCGGGGTTCAGGAAATTCTGGTCGTCAGCCAGGACACCTCGGCCTACGGCAAAGACAAGGGCGGCCGCACCGACTTCTGGAACGGCATGCCGGTGAAGCAAGATATCACTACCCTGGCCCGCCATCTGGGCAAGATGGGGGTGTGGGTACGCCTGCACTATGTCTACCCTTACCCTTGGGTCGATGAGCTGATCCCGCTGATGGCCGAAGGACTGATCCTGCCCTATCTGGATCTGCCACTGCAGCACGCCAGCCCTCGTGTGCTCAAGATGATGAAGCGCCCCGGCCGGGTCGACCGCCAGTTGGACGCCATCAAGAAATGGCGAGAAATCTGCCCGGATCTGGTGATCCGCTCAACCTTTATCGTTGGCTTCCCCGGTGAAACCGAAGAGGATTTCGAAATCCTGCTGGACTTCCTGCGTGAAGCAAGGCTGGACCGCGTAGGCTGCTTCAAGTACTCGGAAGTCGATGGCGCCGTGGCCAACACCTTAGCAGAGCTTATCAGTGAAGAGGTCAAGCAGGACCGCTATGAGCGTTTCATGCAGGTGCAGGCCGAGATCAGTGCCGAGCGGCTGGCGCGCCTGGTAGGCCGTGAGCTGGATGTCCTTATCGATGATGTGGACGAGGAAGGCGCCATTGGCCGCTGCTATGCCGATGCACCTGAAATCGACGGCATGGTATTCTTAAACGGAGAAGTGGAACTGAGCCCAGGGGACATGGTGCGCGCACTGATCACTCATTCTGATGAGCACGATCTGTGGGCCGAACTGGTGCAGATGCCGGATTAAACTCTCCCAACACCTTGGAGAAATCTTTCTTGAGGTGTCAGCAGGGTGAAAAGATTAGAGTCATAAAATCAAAAGGGGCAACACCCTGTTGCCCCTTTCCATTGCGTCCTTTACGACTGTATGATCCTTTGCCCTTCTTCGGCTTCTCGCTGCGACAGCGAAACAGTGAACTGGTCACCACGGCCTTGAGGGCGTTATCTTTGATCTGTCCACGACCGGATTCATGTTCCAGCAGCGCGGTCTGCTTAATATGTTTGGCCATATCGGCTCCTTATTTCAATTGGATGAGACTTGCCCGACCATACCGGACAAAAATCGCGCAAATACTACTCCCATTTGTACCAATAACCAAATATCTTAATCTTGGCCCAAAGTACAATGTCGCGTTTCGCCTTATTCATGTTATTAAAAACAATCACTATTCAGTCTGTTTCAGTCAATCCGGGAGGGTTTGTTCTGTGATATTCAGGTTCTGTTGTCTGGCGCTGCTGGCACTCGCTTGTTCACCACAGCTGCTTGCCGCAGAAACCTGTGAGCTGACCATGGGGTATCGCACCAATGCCAGGACCCCCTATATTGCTGAAGCACCGGATAACAGTGGCCTCTATCTCAGCCTGTATCAAGACGCGGCGGCAAAAATAGGTTGTAGTCTCAAGGTGGTGCGAGCGCCGAAAAAGCGTATTCTCTGGGAAATTGCCAAGGGTAATATCGACTTCTATCCCGGGCTGGCCTTCTCCAAAGAGCGCCACGACTACGCGCATTTCATCGCCAACGGTCTGTCTGAACGCTATATCGGCGTCAGCCGCGACGACTTGAGTGACATCACCTCGTTGCAGCAATTGGTGGATAAAGAGCTAGTGCTGCTTATCTCCCCCGGCAGCTATCAGCTGGGTGGTTTACCGGACAAATTGATAGTGCGCAAGCCACCGGACATGAGCACAGACTCGGCGATAGTCTTTCTCAAACAGCATCAGGGTGATTTCTATGTCTACGATGAATCAACCCTGAGATATTGGCTGAAAACCCATCCTCAGCACGGGCTGAAACTGCATCCCTACTGCTGCGATCACAGGCGACAAGGACACCTGGGCTTCTCACGCAAGAGCCGTTATTTCAGTGCCGGAACCAATCCAAATTATATTGCCGACAGGCCGATATCCATTGACAACAGCCCTTGGGAGTTGCAGCCGGACAGCCGGGCCTACGCACTGCAGCAGGCCTTGCATGACATGGCCGAAAGCGGTGAAACCGAGCGGCGTTATCAATACTATATGCAGCAGGTATCACAAGCGGCGGCTGTACCCTAATCCCCCTGTTCATACAAGGAGTATTGCCCCTACTCCATTGATACATTTTGGAGCAATTCAGCCTGAGTCCAGCATCTAATGGGTACACTACTGCTTTTGGGTCGCAAAGAGTTGTAATATGTTTTCCCGCAAGCCGTTGACGCCACAGGCACAGCTGGACTTGGCCATGACCTTGATGGCCGAGGAGGAGCAGCGCCTGCAAAACGCCCTTGAGCTGGTACTGCACAGCAGTCAGCAAGCGATAACAAAACGCCTGCAACGGGCCAAAATCGATGCCGATATCTTCCCGCCGGTTCATCAGGACTATCTCAATGCTATGGCATTGCAACATCTGTTCACCATACTGCATCAGGGAGACGAGCACAGAGCCAACAGCATCTGCAATAACCTAAGAGAACTCAGCCAATGCCTGCAGCCCGCCATTCAGGACAATGCCCACTGCGAAGAACAATATCGGCCGGTTTAATGCTGCTTTGTGGCTTGGCGCTACTTCCCGCTTCCAAGGCCCAGAGCAAACCGCCCCAAGTCACTCCCGACCAGAGCACATCCGAGTTGTTGTTACAACTGGATCAGCGGCTGCTCGCCAGCCGTAGCGCAACCAAAACCTTGAGCGACTGGTGTGATGAATATCAACTGGCCACAGACGCCAGCATTCGCGCCGAAGGAGAAAAGCATTTTATTCATGATGCTCCCAAGGAGGTCTACCGTCAGCTTAAAGTGGCGCCGGGAAGCCGACTAGGCCATCGCAAGGTGCGTCTTATCTGTGGCGATAGAGTGTTATCTGTCGCTGACAACTGGTATGTGCCCGAGCTCCTTACCCAGGAGATGAATCAACAGTTACAGCATACAAAAACCCCGTTCGGCACCGCCGTCAAGGCGCTGGACTTCAGGAGAGAAAACCTCCAGAGCCTGAAGCTGTGGCAAGGGAGCAAGGTGCTGCCGCCATTTGTATTGCAACACAAGGCGCTGCTTTTGCGAGCCGATGACAAGCCCTTTAGCCTGGTCATTGAACGTTACACCAGTGAACTGCTTCCCAAGTCGTCCGCAAATAAGCCGTCCGCAAAACAGCCAAGCATGGCGCAGTAATCCCTCAAAAACAGTAATCCAAGTTGATAAAAAAGCCCGCTTTAACTGCGAGCTTTCAGTCTTTGGCAGGCTTAGTTACCGGCTATCTTCATCTCATCGAGCAAGATTGCCCCGGTACGGATGCTGGAGCGCAAATCCCTGTCGCTGGAAACCGCCTGCATGGAGCGGTACATCTGCTTCAGGTTACCGGCTATGGTGATCTCCTCGACCGGGAACTGGATTTCACCATTCTCAACATAGAAACCGGCGGCGCCGCGAGAATAGTCGCCGGTGACCATATTCACGCCTTGGCCCATCACCTCTGTGACTATGATCCCCCGGCTCATGGAACGCACCAACTCATCAAAACTGTGGCCGGTATCAGCCAGCGTCCAGTTATAGATGCCGCCGGCATGGCCGGTATTGACCAGTCCCAGCTTGCGCGCCGAGTAACTGGTCAACAGATAACTCTCCAATATGCCGTCACGGACTATGTCCCGCTCTCGGGTCGCGACCCCTTCGCTGTCATAGTTGGCACTGGCCAGGGCACCTTTAAGATGCGGCTGCTCGGCAATGCTGAACCATTCGGGGAAAATCCGGGTGTGGATAGCATCCTGCAGGAAGCTGGACTTGCGATACAGGCTTGAGCCACTGATGGCGCTGACCAGATGCCCCACCAGACCTGTGGCCACTTCGGGCGCAAACAGCACGGGCATTTTGCCGGTTGCCAGTTTGCGGGCACCGAGACGGGCAACCGTCTTATCGGCGGCCTTAATCCCCACCTGCTCTGGGCTCAACAAGGCGTCGAAGCGGCGGTTGATACCATAGTCATAGTCGCGCTGCATATCGCCGTTTTCTTCGGCGCCAATCACCACACAGCTCAGGCTGTAGCGCGAGCTGCAGTAGCCCTGCAGGAAACCATGGCTGTTGCCATAGACCTTGACGCTGTTGTGGGCGTTGGCACTGGCCCCATCCGAATTCTTGATCCTCGGGTCTCTGTCCAGCGCTGCAGCTTCGGCGCGAATGGCCAACTCGGCCAACTCTTCCGGGCTGGTGTGACGGGGATGATAGAGATCCAGATCGGGAAAATCTTTCGCCATCAACTCAGAGTCGGCCAAACCGCTGGCAGGGTCTTCACTGGTATAGCGGGCGATACCATCGGCGGCCTTAACCGCCTGACGAATCGCCTCCGGCGACAGATCCGAAGTGGAAGAGCTGCCCTTGTGTCCATCGCGATACAGGGTGATCCCCAGCGCGCCATCCTTGTTGAATTCGACCGTTTCCACCTCCTTGAGGCGAGTGGAAACACTCAGACCCTGTTGCTTGCTGATGGCCACCTCGGCAGCACTGGTGCCCAGGCTATTGGCATACTCCAGCGCCATTGCCACCGCGTCTTTCAACGCACTCAGTTCACTATCAATAAAATTTGCAGACACAGGTTTACTCTTGAATTGGCTAAACTGCCCCTAGCATAACAAAAGCCGGCTTTATTCACATAACCACGACAGATCAATTTTGCTGCCGTAGAAGACGAAGCGCCAAGGGGGATGCTACAATCAGCGCCAGTATCAGAGGAAAGACTTTATGAAAATAGTTGGCGATTCAGAGCATTTTAAACAGCCTTATGATGAGGACGAGGACTATATCAGCAAGACCTCGCTCAAACGCGACAGTGAAGAGGCTCAGGATCTGGGCAAGCAGCTGGCAGCGCTGAGCAAGAGTCAGTTGGCCAAAATTGAGCTAGGTGAGTCCCTGTTTGATGCCATCATGCAAACCAAGAACATCAAGCCCAATACCGAGGCCTTCCGTCGTCAGTTGCAGTTTATCGGCAAGCTGATGCGCAACGAAGATCTCGAGGCGATTCAAACCTCGCTTGAGCGGGTGCTGAACAAGAACAATGAAGCGGCCGCAAAGGCTCAAGTATTTGAGAAGTTGCGTGACCGTTTGCTCAGTGGTGGCGATGCCGAAGTGCAATCCCTGCTGGAGGAGCACCCGCAACTGGACAGACAAAAACTCAGGCAACTGGTGCGTCAGGCCAATAAAGAGCTGACCAAGGGGCCTCAGTCCAAGTCCTCTGCCGAGCTGTTCAAGTATTTGCGCAGCGAATTGGAAGACTGATTCAGTCTTCCATACCGTAAAAACGCCGGCCTTGATGCTGGCGTTTTTTGTTGCCAAGACGTTATAATCCGGCGCGGATAACACGGAAAAGTAATACCCCACAGATATCGCATCCAATAAAGGACGGATTAATGCGTAAATTGACTCTTGCCTCACTGGCTTGTACCGGCGCACTGCTGGCAGGCTGTAGCTCAACCCCACAACCCATCATAGCCCAGGAAAAAACCGTCGAAGTGAAAGGCCAAACGCTGAAGCTCGGTGGACGCTATTTTTCCGATAAAAAGAAACTGGAACTGACAGTTAACGGTGACCCCATAATGCGCGGCACCTTCCCTCCATATACCCCAACCCAAAACCTGGGTGGCCGTTATAAAGAGATGGAGATCGACGGCAAGTGCTACTTCGGCTCCGTGCTCGGTAGTCAGGGCGGCGCCTTTGGCATTATTGCCAGCGCGGTGCAATCCTCAAAATCCAGCAACGGCGACAAGTGCGAAATCCTGGTTGACGGTAAAGCCGTCGAAAACCTCTATTTCTAACGCTCAACCCAGCTAGATGTGTCCGTGTTATCCCGCACCACATCTGTGAAATTGGCTGAAGCTGTGCCTAAGGAAGGTGCGAACAAGTCCCATGTGTGCTCTGCGTCGGCTTACAGGCCTGGATGCAAGGCGTGGTTCGCAGCAAATGGCCCTAGTCCTTTGCAAGAAGCACAACACAGCAGGCAGGCCTGTAAGCCACGCCCTTCGGGGCTTTCACAGCAACCGGCTCTCTGCGTTATCCGACTTCGACAGGCCTCGGCATGCCTTCAGTCAGATGCCTTGAACGCCAATTGCTGTGCAAGCCAGAGTGCCACGAGGACTTATTTGCACCTTCCCTAAGTCAAAAAGTCCCATGCCCCTGTTTCACCGGCTAATTTCATCATATTTCATGTAAAAACTTGTGAAATCTCAAGGCTGATCTGCTTTGGATCACAGATAGCGACAAGCCATTCCCTATAATCCCTCCGCCCTTTCCCAAGGGGTATAGCTTTTACATAAGCAATTAGAAAATAAGAATATTATCACGTAAAAAGGAACGCATTGCCATGACAGCAACCAGCTATCAGCCGGGAGAGATCCGCGGACTGATCCAGATAGATGCGCTCAAATGCAAAGGGTGTGACGCCTGCAAACAGTTCTGTCCCACCCATGCTATTGAGGGCGCATCCGGTGCCCCCCATAAGATTGATGAAGAGCGTTGCCTGAGCTGCGGCCAGTGTCTGATCAACTGCCCGTTCGGCGCCATTCATGAAACCCAGAGTGCCTTGGATACTGTGCTGACCAAGCTCAAGGATCCCGATACTCAGGTGGTCGGTATTCTGGCTCCGGCGGTACGGGTTGCCATAGGTGAAGCTTTCAACCTGCCCAAGGGACAACTGCTGACCAACAAACTCTACGGCGCCATGCACCAGGCCGGATTCAGGATCTTCGACTGTAACTTCGCCGCCGACCTGACCATTATGGAAGAAGGCTCTGAGTTCATTCACAGGCTGCATGCCAATGTGCGCCAGAAGCCAGGCGCCGGCAAGCTGCCGCAATTCAC
This sequence comes from Shewanella sp. YQ_9, assembly GCF_043103185.1. NCBI lineage: Bacteria > Pseudomonadati > Pseudomonadota > Gammaproteobacteria > Alteromonadales > Shewanellaceae > Shewanella > Shewanella sp. YQ_9. The sequence goes on along the minus strand of NZ_JBICJO010000076.1, from coordinate 86,688 downwards.
CTCCTGCTGCCCGGGCTGGGTTCGCTTCCTGGAAAACGAATACCCCAGCCTGCTGCCACATCTTTCCACCGCCAAGTCGCCGCAGCAGATGGCCGGGACTGTGGCCAAAACCTATGGCGCCAAGGTGTATGAGATGGCTCCGGAAAAGATCTTCACAGTGGCAGTTATGCCCTGCACCTCGAAAAAACTCGAGGCCTCACGCCCTGAATTCAACTCTGCCTGGCGCTTCCATCAGCAACACGGCAGTGATGCCGCCCCTTACGCCGATGTGGATGCAGTGCTGACCACCCGCGAGATGGCCGAGCTGCTCAAGCGCCTCGATATTCATCTGCCGGATGTGGCCGAATATAAGGGTGACAGCCTGTTTGCCCAATATACAGGGGCCGGCACCATTTTCGGTAACACTGGTGGCGTGATGGAAGCCGCGGTGCGTACCGCACACAAGGTGCTTACAGGTGAAGAGCTGGCCAAGCTGGAACTGGCACCAGTGCGTGGTCTGGAAGGCGTCAAGGAAGCCGAACTCACCATTCATGACCAACAGCTCAAACAAGATGTGCAGCTGAAAGTCGCCGTGGTGCACGACATGGGCCGCAATATCCGCCCCTTGCTGGAGCAGGTGATGGCCGGCACGTCCCCCTACCACTTTATCGAAGTGATGAACTGCGCCGGTGGTTGCGTCAACGGTGGCGGTCAACCTATCAACGGCTCAGGCACATCCTGGGTTGCCCAACTGTAAGGAATTGCTCATGACAGACAAGTATCAATTTACCGAAGATGGTTTTCTGTTGTCACGGCGCCGTTTCATGGCCGTGGGCGCTGCGATTCTGGCGCTACTGGCCCTGCCTGTGGGCTGGCTCGGCAGCCGTATCGCCAAGCGCAACGAATACATCAAGGCCAGGGCCGATGCCCTCTATATGGATGATGCCATTGCCAAGTACCGTGTCAGCCATGCCAACCCGGCCATTGCCCGCTATTACAGCGAATTTGGCGGTGAACCGCTGGGGCATCTGTCGCACGAGTTGCTGCACACCCATTTTGTCGATCGCACTAAACTGAAATCCTAAGGAGTCGGCTATGCATCAGGACAATCGTCCCATTCTCAAGCACCCGCTGAATGTTCGGGTGTTCCACTACATCTTGCTGCTGAGCTTCCTGCCACTGGCGGCAACCGGGCTGTTGTTGTTCTTCAAACCCTTGAGCGACAGCGCCATGGGGCTGACCTATGACATTCATATTGTTGCCGGTGTCATCATGGCGCTGGATGCGGTGGCCTTCACCCTGATGGCATTCGACCGTGTCGTGCTGTTCACCAACCGGGTGTTCACCTTCGGTGGTAACGATGTGGGTTGGTTCAAGGTACTTGGCGGCTATCCGCAGAAGTTTTTGCTGGGCAAGAAGGTCGCCGTGCCTCCTATGCGCAAATACAACTCTGGACAGAAGCTGTTCGGGGTTTGTGTCCTGCTTGGTGGTACTGCACTGATCATCACGGGCCTGGCGCTGTGGCTGGTTCCCTATGCAATCCCACGCGATACCGCCTGGTTGCTGGGGATGATCCACCTGGGTTGTGGCCTGCTGCTGACAGCGTTTTTGCCCGTGCATCTGTTCCTGGCGGTTTATCGCTTCGACGATTTCAAGGCGATGATGCTGCACGGCAAGGTGCCCTACCATGACGCAGCCGAGTACACCCCTCTCTGGGTGCAGGAGGAGGTCATTCCGGTTGCCGCCAAACGCGCCGAGTAACGCCATAAGTTCCATTTTCCAAGGAGCGCAGTTTGACTGCGCTCCTTATCTACAGGAGAGCCACTACAGATGTCAGGCCCTTTGATATCAGACCCGCTTGTATCGGGCCATACAGAAACGATTCAAGTCAAAGACTATAACCCCGCCGTAAATTTTATCGATGATGACGCCATCTGGGGCTTGCTCAATAACAACCGGCAACCCAGCCCGGATACCGTGCGCCAGGTGCTGGAAAAAGCCCGCCGCTTGCAGGGGCTGACGCTGGAGGAAGTGGCGGTTTTACTGCAAAACCAGGATGCCTCCCTGGACGAAGAGCTATTTGCCGTTGCCCGTGGCATCAAGGACGCCATCTATGGCAATCGCATAGTACTGTTCGCCCCCCTGTATGTTTCCAACTACTGCGCCAACGCCTGCAGCTATTGCGGCTTCAGCGCCGACAACCATGACCTGCCACGCAAGACCCTGAGCGAGCAGGAGCTGATCGCCGAGGTGGAAACCCTGGAAGAGATGGGCCACAAACGGATCCTGGCGGTCTACGGTGAGCACCCGCGTAATAACGCTCGCGCCATAGTCGACTCCATCAAGACCATGTACAGCGTGCGCAAAGGCAAAGGCGGTGAGATCCGCCGCATCAATGTCAACTGCGCTCCCATGGACACAGAAGATTTCAAGCTGCTGAAGACGGCCGCCATAGGCACCTATCAGTGTTTTCAGGAAAGCTACCACAGAACGACCTACGAACAGGTGCACCTCAAGGGCCGCAAGAAGGACTTCCTCTATCGTCTCTACGCCATGCACAGAGCCATGGAAGCCGGTATCGACGATGTGGGCATTGGCGTGCTGTTCGGTCTCTATGACCACAGGTTCGAACTGCTGGCCATGCTCGCCCATGTACAGCAACTGGAACAGGATTGCGGCATAGGTCCGCATACCATATCCTTCCCGCGGATTGAGCCCGCCGATGGCTCCAGTTTGTCGGAGCGGCCACCCTATGTCGTCGATGACGCCACCTTTAAGCGCCTGGTGGCCATTACCCGCCTGGCAGTGCCCTACACAGGGCTGATTATGAGCACCCGTGAAAGTGCCGAACTCAGACGTGAACTCCTAAGCCTGGGGGTATCACAGATCAGCGCCGGCTCACGTACCACCCCAGGTGGCTACAACCAGGAAGACGATGCGGCTCAATTCAGCCTGGGCGATCACCGCAGCATAGATGAAGTGGTATTGGATCTGGTCAAGCATAGCCATTCCATCCCCTCATTCTGCACCGGTTGTTACCGCAAGGGCCGCACCGGCGATCACTTTATCGGCCTGGCCAAGCAGCAGTTTATCGGCAAGTTCTGCCAACCCAACGCCCTGATCACCTTCAAGGAATACCTCAACGACTACGCCAGCGAGCAGACCCGCAAAGCCGGTGAGGCACTGATAGCCGCCGAGCTGGATAAACTCAGCCCCGCCAGAAGACGCAATATCGAGGCCTGCCTCACGCGCACAGATGCGGGCGAGAGGGACATCTATCTGTGAAAGGCAAAACTCTGGTACTGGCACCCGGATGCCGTCTCTATGCCGGGCTGCCAAAACAACAGCTGAAATCGGCATTGAGCCGTGCCCGGCGAGTAGCCCTGCATGCCGGCCACTATGCCAATTTCAGCGAAGGAGCGATAGATCAGTTGCTGCGACAAAGACTGCAAAGCAGTCAGCTGTCGCAGCTGTTGATAGTGACACAAAAGCTGGAAAGCGAAGCCGGGCTGGCGTTCGGCAAAATGTTGCGCCCGGAATCCACCGAGGCGGAAATCCTCGAGGAATACCGGGTGTCTCAGCATTGGAGCAATCAACTTGCCGCCTCCTGGCCCGAGCAGGTGACGGCGGTCAGCAGTAAGCTAGCCGCCAGCGCGCCTTTGCTGCTGCTCGATGATCAACTGTTTGTCGGCCACTATGCCCATAGTCCACATCTGGCGCCTTTGGGATTGTGGCTCAAGTTGGACAGCCGCGAGCTGGGGCTGCCACCGGCGGGCCTATGGCAAAGAATGCAAGGCAGTACCAAGGTCGCTGCCACGCCCTGGCAACAGGCCTTGTATCGCTACGCCGATGAGCTGGCACAAGTGCTGAAACAGGCGGGATCCCAAGCATGAAACCGGCCGAAAATCTGGGTTCAGCAGAAATCAGAGCCTTGCTCTGCGGCGAAGCCGATGACTGGCTGTTTGCCCGCGCCGATGCGGTCAAGCGCCAGTACTTTGGCAAGGAGATCTGGCTCAGAGGCATAGTGGAGTTTTCCAGCTATTGCCGCTGTGACTGCCACTACTGTGGCCTGAGAGCCGCCAATCGCGACATTGAGCGTTACCGGCTCAGCCACCAGGAAATCATCGACTCGGCCCTCAAAGTAGATAAAGCCGGTATCGGCACCCTGGTGCTGCAATCCGGTGAAGACAGCCGCTTTCGACAGGATGGCATAAGCCGCATCCTCAGCACCATCAAACAGCAAACCCAGTTGGCCATCACGCTATCTTTGGGTGAACGCAGCCACAGTGAGCTGGCGCTCTGGCGCGAAGCCGGCGCCGACCGCTATCTGTTGAAACTGGAAACCCTGGATGCCGAGCTCTATAGCCGCCTGCGCCCGGGAAGAGTGCTGGACAAACGCCTAAGGCTACTGGAAACCCTCAAGAGCCTGGGTTATGAGACCGGCAGTGGCATTATCTGTGGCCTGCCTGGCAGCAAGAGCGATGCCCTGGCCGACGCCCTGTTGGCGCTCTCAGCCATGGAACTGGAGATGTTGGCGGTCGGTCCCTTCGTCAGCCATCCACAAACCCCGCTGGCAAACACGGCCAACGGCAATGTGCTTGAGTGCCAGCGAGCCTGCGCCATACTCAGGCTACTCAATCCCGGTGCCAACATTCCGGCCACCAGCGCCCTGGATGCCTTGCAAAAAGGCGCCAGGCTCGAATCCCTGAGCCGCGGCTGCAATGTACTTATGCCCTCGTTCACGCCACAGAAAGACAGCAGCAAATACCTTATTTACCCCGGCAAGAATGCCTCCGGCTGCCCGCTGGAGCAGCGTCTCGCCGATATCAGACTCAGCCTTAAAGCCCGCGGCTTGTATTGCTCTGCGGACAGAGGCAACGCCAGGAGACAAATTAATGTGTAATTCGGCCCCCAATGCAGCCCCCCGCGGGGTCAGACTGCACATAGTATTGTGTGGTCGTCGCAACGCCGGGAAATCCTCCCTGCTCAATTACTTATCCAACCAACAGAGTGCCATAGTCTCTGAGACCAAGGGCACCACCACAGATGCGGTGCGCAAGCCCTTTGAACTGCATCCGGTCGGCCCGGCTACCCTGATAGATACCGCCGGACTGGACGATACCGGCGCCCTGGGGCTTCAGCGAATAGCCGCCAGTCGCCGGGCGTTGCAACAGGCCGATATCGCCGTCTATGTGCTGGATGAACAGGGGTTGGATGAGTTTGACCGCGACTGGCTGTTACTGCTGCAAAGCTGGCAGCTGCCAATCCTGGTGGTAGCGAACAAGCAAGATCTGGCCCCTCTGCCCGCAGAGCATCAGCACTGGCTCAACGACCAGGGTATCAAGTTCTTATGCCTGTCGACCCAAGAGGCAAAACACCGGGAAGACTTGGTCGAGCAACTGGTTCAACTGGTGCCGGCAGATTTTCGTTGCGACCCCGTGCTGGCCGCCGACTGTTACCGCATAGGAGAGCAACTGCTGCTGGTCGCCCCGATAGATTCGGCGGCCCCCAAGGGCAGATTGATTTTGCCCCAGGTGCAGGTTCTCAGAGAAGCGCTGGATAACGGTGCCATTGCCAGCATCTGCCGTGAGTCTGAGCTGGCCACGGCCTTGGCCGCCATGCCCACGCCACCGGCGTTGGTTGTGACCGATGCCCAGGCGGTGAGACAAGTGGCCGCTCAGGTACCCGACAGCATTCCTCTGACCACCTTCTCCACCCTGTTTGCCCGGGCCAAGGGCGATCTACCGGCCCAGCTGCAAGGCGCCGAGATGCTCGAAAGGCTCGAGGATGGTGATCGGGTACTAATCGCCGAGGCCTGTAGCCATGAGGTGCAGGATGAAGATATAGGCAGAGTGAAGATCCCGGCGGCCATCGGCAAATTGACCGGCAAACAACTGGAGTTCAGCGTCTGTGCCGGCCATGACTTTCCGGCCGATTTGGAACGCTACAAACTGGTAGTGCACTGCGGCGCCTGTATGTTGGGGCGGGCGGAGATGCAGCGGCGCATTCTCGAATGTCGCCGCCGCGGCGTCGCCATCACCAACTATGGGCTGGTGTTGGCCAAGGCCAGTGGCGTGCTGGAAAGAGTCAGTGCGCCGCTGCTGCCAGTTGACGCCGACGCCAACTAACGCCCCAAACCGCCAGAGGGAAGAACAGCAACAATAGCCCCCAGAGCTGCAACCATTTGGGGGCAATAACCGCCCAATCGGCTCCCATCTGGTTCAGCTGCAACATTCCCATAATCGCCGGCACCGCCGGGATCACCTGCGACAGCCATACCAAGGGCTCAGGGATCAGTGCCAAGGGCCAGACAAAGCCACTGACAAACAGGATAGGCATGGATACCAGCAGCAGGATCTGAGTCGGCAACTCGCGCCTGACAAACAGGCAGCTGAGCGCTACCCCGGCGCTGGCGGTGGTCAGCAGGAAAGGCAACATCAGCAACAATACCTGACCAAGACTCGCCTGCAGACTCACCTGATAGAAGTAATAACACCAGCCAATATAGAGCGCACTGAACAGGCTATAGAGCAAGCCGAAGGCCAACACCCGAGCACTGACCAGCATCAAGGGACTAACCCGGTTCCAATAGCCCGGCTGGCGCCACTGACCGGCGCCGAGTATGCCTGTGCCTATCAGCAAGGTCTGGTGCAAAATCAGCAGAAACAATCCTGGCACCACATAGGGCGTATAACCCAAACCTTTATTGAATGCGGGCACGGCATTGAGTTTAATCGGCGCCAGACTCTGGGCCGCGGCCTCAGGGCTCTGGCCCGAGGCCAATAGTCCCTTGAGCTGGATCTGCTTGCCGGCATCCATACCGGCACTCACCAAACCTTCTACCACAGCGGAATAGATCAGGAAGTAACTGGCATCACCGCCGAAGCTCAAAGTCGCGCCCCGTCCCAGCAACAGATCGCGGCGAAAATCAAACGGGATCACCAATAAACCATGGGCGCGGCCATCGGTGACCCAGGCCTTGGCTTCGTCGATGGAGCCGACCCGACCGACGACCTGGATACGGGCACTGGCATCGGCGTGACGGATAAGCCGCCGTGACAGCGAAGAGTTATCGTGATCCACCACCACCAACTGCTGCTCTGTGGGCACCTGATGCAGATAGGGCAAAGGATAGAGCACGGCATAGAAGAGCACGCCGCCAAACAGGGTCAAAGAGATCGCCTTGTCACGCACCAAGGCGCGTAAATCTAGCCAGATCAACTGCCATAACGAGAGGGACTTGGCTGTCATAACGTCTCCTCAAGCGGCAACTGCGACTGCAGCACCCTGGCATAACGACGGGCAAAGAACCAACTGGGGAGCAACAGCAGCAGAAAGCCGAGATAACCCAGCGCCTGAGGCAGCAAGCTGGCCGGCCCGGCGCCATAGCTCACCAAAGCAACATGAGACTCTATATAGTGGCTTGATGGCATCAACAGACGCCACCACTGCGCCAGCAGTGGCATTTCTCCGGTCGGGAAGGTAATGCCCATAAAAGCAAAGGCGGGTGCAAACAGCGCGGTGCAAAAGCTGATCACCCTGGCGCTATCGGCCAGCATAAAGAAAATCCCCTGCACCCAGAGCCAGACCGCCATCAACATTAAGATCTGCATCGGCAGCAGCCACAGGAGTTGCCCGGCTATCGGCAGCCCCAGCAGCTGATACAACAGCACCAAAATAAAGCCGCCGTGCAGCAGCATAAAGGCGCCGTTGACCATAAACTTACTCAAAAGCACTGAGGGCATACCCAGGCGGAAGCATTCGCCCAAGGTATCCTGGCGCAGCTCACGGTTGAGACTGCCGGCAAAAGCCAACATGGCCAGCAGTTGCCACAGAGCTATCAGCACAGGCGGCACCAGGAAGCCGACATAGTTGTTATTGCGGTTGAACAGCGCCGTGGTTTGGGTGCTGACAGGGCTGAGATGTACCTCAACCTGGGACGGGTTTACGCCTGCCGCCAGTTGCTTGAGCCTGGCCACCTGCTGCAAACCATCGGCCAGGGTCAGTTGCAACTGACTGGCCAGCAGTTTGCCCACCAGCAAAAACTGGCCGTTGTAGCGCAGGTCTATGGTGGGAGTGTGCCCGGTCAGCAGTTCCTGCTTCAAACCATAGGGCAAGATGACCAAGGCATAGACCTCGCCGCGGCGCATCGCCTCGACCGCCTCGTCCAGCGCCAGATAACGTCTGGGGGCGGTGACAGGATTAGCCTCAAGATGACGCCCAAGCTCACGACTGAGGCTGGAGTTGTCCTGATCCACCAGCGCCACCGGCAACTGCCTGGGCAACCCGGCGGAAAACAACCACCAAAGACAGAGCACACCGATAAGCGGCAGATAGCTTATCAGTGCCAGCTGCCAGGGATCGCGCCAGACAGCCTGCCACTCTCGCCGAAGCAACTTCTTCATAATCAAGACTTTTCAAGTAATACTGACATGCCCACCCGCAGATCGGCTACCGGCTCCAGCGGCCTGAGCTCCACTTCAAAGGTACGCATATCAAAGTCGTGGCCACTCTCGGTCGCCCGCCAGGTGGCGAAGTCGCCCAGCACACTGATGTGGCTGACCTCAAACTCGACACTGCGTTGCAGCGCCGGCAGTGTCAGGGTCATACGCTCGCCCTTCTTGAACTGCTTGAGCTGATCCTCACGCACCTGAAACACGGCCCAGGCATCTGTCATATCCACCAAACTGACCACAGGAAAACCACTGGGTGCCAGCTCGCCCACCTGCAACAGCACCTCGGTGATTTCACCGCCCTTGGGCGCGCGCATCTGGCTGTCGGCGAGTATGGCACTGACCTCTTTCACCGCGCCTTCGGCCATACGGGCATTACCGGCTGCGGCGGCCTTGGTTTCTTCCCGGGCACCCTCTTCGGTCATTTGATACATGGCATAGGCGGCCTGCTCGGTATACTTGGCGGCCTGATATTGGGTAAAGGCTTCATCACGCTTTTGCCGGGCAAGTACGCCATCGCGGAACAGGTTTTCTACCCGGTCGAAGGTGGTCTTGGCCAGCTCACTGGCGGCCTTGGCCTTGAGCCACTGCTCGCGGGAGGCGGCAACCTGCTGCTTACGGGCACCGCTGTCGGCTTCCTGCTGCATCGCCTTGGCGGCATCGCGGCCACCCTCGGCCTGCATCAGTTTGGCATTGAGCTCTGGGCTGTCGATGGCAAACAGTAGATCCCCTTCACTGACACTGTCTCCGCGGCGCACCAACACCTGCTCCACCCGGCCCGGCACCTTGGAAGACACATTGTATTCCCTGGCCTCTATCTGCCCCTGCAACAACTGTGGCTTGGGGGAGTAAGCCAGGATCAGCCCATATACCAGCGCCGCCACTATGGTTACCAGGGCCACTATGGCCACCAAAGGATTAACCCGCATCCTGTATCTCCTGCTTGTCACTGCGTCCGATAAATTCATCCAACTGGCCACTGACCGCCATCAAGCGGGCATAGGCCTGAACATAACGATATTGAGCCGCCAACTGCTTGGTGCGTACCGCACTGAGTTTGAGCTCGGCATCCACCCTGTCGATGGAGGTAGACAGCCCTTGATTGAAAGCCAGTTCCCGCAGCTTGAGGTTTTCCTCTGCCAGCGCCAGAGAACTGTTCAAGGCATTAACCTCCTCTTCGGCCTGCAGCAGTTGGCGATAGCTCTGATCCACCAACAGACTGAGATCCTGACGGGTTTGTGCCTTGGTGTATCTGGCCTGCAGCAAGGCGCTCTTGGCCGCCTGCACCTTGCCACTGCGACCATCACGGGACAGCAGCGGCACCTTGACCCCGACGCCTACCATCCAGTCGGGTTCGACCTTGGAAAACAGGCTGTCGTCTTCATAGAGGGTGTAGTTACCGTAGAGGAAAACCGTGGGGAAGTATTTTCCCTTTTCCATATCGACCAGACCCTGAGCCTGGGTCTCTTTCGCCTCCAACAAGCGCAAGGCTGGATGCTGCTTCAGCGTCAGCTCAGTCAACTGCGGCAATGAAGGGGAGCTTGGCACCATAAACAGCGGTGACTTGGTGGCGATATCAGTCTGGTGCAGCAGGCGAGACAGGGCTATCAGCGCCATCTCATGGCGGCGTTTGGCACTGCCGAGGTCGACCTTGGCCTGATCCAGTGCCACCTGGGCATTGAGGCGCTCGACTCTGGCGATCTGCCCCTGTTGTTCCAGTTTTTCAGCGTGGCTGTAATGCTTTTCCAGCGATGCCACCAGCTGAGCCTGGGTTTGCACCAAAGCCTGGGTCACAGTGACGGCATAGTATCTGTCTACCAGAGTGGTAAACAGCTCACGCCGTGCCAACTCCAGTTGCTGCTTCTTCTCAGCCACCTGAGCCGCCTGAATGCCTTGAGCGGCAGAGATCTGGCCACCGGTATAAATCGGCCACATCGCCTGTAAGCTGGCTCGGAACACATCCTGCTCGGTGAAAGGAGTCACAAACATCGAGCCGGGAAGCGAGCCGATAATGCCACCTATGGCCGGTGGCAGAGTGGCGGGATCCATAGAGGCGAGTGGATTGAGATCGCGCAGATCCAGCTCTATCGGTTTTTCCAGCCTGGTATAGCTGCCGTTGATGTTGAGCGATGGCAGGTTAAGGTCGCGCCCGGCCTCTTGCTGCGCCTCGGCGCGGCTGACTTCCTGGCCTTCGGCCGCCAGCTTGTCGCTCACCTCCAGCAACTGTTGCCAGGCCGAGGCAAAACTATAGTCTGCTGCAAACGCAGGCTGAACCGCCAGCGGCCACAACAGCAACCAGGCAAATTTGGTCAATTTCATCTACACCCCTAGAGTAAAAACTCTAATTCCTGAGCAAAAAGGATATCATCCTCGCTTGTCGGCCACCAGTTAACCTTGCTGCGCGGCGGCGCAAGGCCTCCAAGGCCTGTCGAAACCTGGGTAAAAAAACAGACAAGCCACTGGATCCTAGTCTTTTTTAAGCTGTATTGAAACTAACACTAAGAGTGAAGCTTGCCGACGATTATCTCGCCAAGTATGAGAAATGGGTTATACCCACCAAGATCTTTAGCTAATCTGCTGCGTATAGCAGCAGTTTCCAGACTTTATGCCGAGCAGTCGTATCGGCAAACCTGCACCGAGGAAATGGGCGTATGTCTGCACGAGTCCATCCAGACTCCAAAATGTGACTCAACTGGCTTATCAACACCATGAATTGTTACCTCACAGCCCATCAACAAGTTAGCCTGAGACATTGACCAGACACATTGGCCCGAGAGATTATTCAAGTACATTGAGAAACTGCTTAGTTTTAAACAGAATGCTGGCCAAACAAAACCGGAAAGCTGGTCAAAAAAGGTGGACTACCGGCTCAAACACAATTCCAGGTTCAAGCTACTGTTTCACCTGTATACTCACCTCGGATTAACAAGATAGAGCGCTTATGGCTGGCGCTGCATGAAACGGTCACGCGCAATCATAGTTGCAAGACCATGCTGAAACGCCTCAGCAGGGTATGGCGATTTATGGAAACGGTTTCACCATTTCCTGGCAGCGGACACTGCACAGCGGAAATGTAGCAGTATTAGGATCAGTTGTTTAGTCGAGGGGGTGTGAAACATCAAAAAGATCTGGCTGTCTTGTCTTTCTTTACCAGCGGCTCAATTAACAGCGCAAACCCTGATGGAACCTGCTTATCTGGGATTGATTTGATCTACAAGGCCATTGCTGCACCCAAGGGGAGCTAAGATTTCGGGCCGAGCCCCTGCAGGCTGGAAACCATAAACAGTCGAGATGAGTAATGATATGTTAGACAATGAAGAACGTGAATTTATTCTAAACAAAGTGTCACAACCCGTGATTACCATTGCCCGCGAGGTCGATTTTGCCGAGCGCTATGCCTCCATGTTGGTGCGCTTTCCTAAACTCCCTGGCGATTTTAATCCTAAGGTGCCGACGGAGCGTCGACAGGCATTGGTTGCCCAGTTCCCTTACCCGATTCGCTTTTACAAAAGCGAGGGGGGATATTACAAGCTAAATGCCAAAAAGTTCGCCTACCCCCATATGAGGCTTATGATGGAGATGCTGCAGTGGGTAGTGTTCAACTTTGACTTGTGGCGTGAAGATAAGCGAATTGGTGGCGGCACTTATCAACAGATTGCCGTGGCGGAGCGGTTAGCGCGAGGTGAAAAGATAGATTGGGATAAAGACTGGCGTACACAACACCAGCCATGGTGCTATAACGAAACACAATTACAAACTGTGCTAACAGAAAGTTTTGCGCTATTTGATGACCTTTGCAAACAATTACCGGATTAGTCATTTGATGCGGGTTAACTGTTTGCTGGCAAGCTGATTGGCATTGATTGGTTTAAGTCTAACGGGCTGCACCTTATTACCATACCAGGCTTCTGATGGTGTTAAACCCGGCTATCATGATATGCCATTACCCGGAGGTTGTATTGAGAAAGATTTGACTGTCCTGTCTTTTGGCTGTCCTGTCTTTTGGTAGATTTAAACTTTACAGAATGTCACCAACTTCCCCCTTAGGTGTCGCCAATAGGCATTGGCCGAGCTTCCGGCTACGGTGCAGCCCATCACCTGCGGTTCGCTCTCGCACAGGCGATCCTGTGACACGGCGTGAATACGTCCCTGTAGCCTCGTCGAAAACATCCCTGTTTTCGACGGTCACAGTCCCGCCTATGCCTGGAAAATAGGTGTATGTTTGTGGAATTTCAAGTAACGCTATGATTGCAGAGTTGCACCGACTTTCCCCCTCGGTGTCGCCGACAGCCGTTGGCGCAAATAACGTGGCTGAGGCAAGGATGCCGAAGCAGCGACAGTCGAATCAGGGATGAGCGTCTGAAGCGCTAGTTATTTGCGCCATTAGGCCGAGGGGCTTTCGACACCGTGTGGGGCGGCAAGGGAGATCCAAGAGGGGATTGCTGTTGTTCCCCTCTTGGTCGGGTGTGGGGCGAAGCTCCACGACTTTATGCCGCTGGCACAGCGGCTAATATCAAATATACAAGACACCCTAAACACTTTCCGAGCTGCAAGGAAGCCCGCTGCAAAGTGTCTGAGACTCTCTGAGACGCTCACTTTCGGAGGTTCATGCAGAATTGTCCTTGCCAAGCCTGTTTCTGCAAAATCACCAACGGTTTAAGGTTAATAGGGATGCATTTGCTCCAAGACTTTCTGCCGCCACAGCGGCTATCAACTTCGCCCAAGAGCAATGCAGGAACCAGCGCTAAACTCAGCTGCCGAATCAGGAATTCGACAGCATTTCTCAGGCTGTGCCGCCGACCGTCAGACGGTCCAGTTTAAGCGTTGGCTGCCCAACCCCGACCGGGACACTCTGGCCGTCTTTACCGCAGACGCCGACGCCTTTGTCGAGTTCAAGATCTGTGCCCACCATGGAGATCTGCCCCATGGCTTCCGGGCCGTTGCCTATCAGGGTCGCGCCCTTTACCGGACTGGTGATCTCGCCGTTTTCAATCAGGTAGGCTTCAGAGGCCGAGAACACAAACTTACCCGAGGTGATATCCACCTGACCGCCACCGAAGTTGGGGGCGTAGAGGCCTTTTTTCACCGACTTGATAATATCGGCAGGCGCCGACTCACCGGCCAGCATATAGGTGTTGGTCATACGCGGCATAGGCAAGTGAGCGTATGATTCGCGGCGGCCATTTCCAGTGGGCTTTTGTCCCATCAGGCGGGCATTGAGTTTGTCCTGCATATAGCCCTTGAGAATGCCGTTCTCAATCAGCACTGTCTTGTGCGCCGGGGTACCTTCATCATCTATGGTCAGCGAGCCACGGCGGTTTTCCAGCGTGCCATCGTCCACCACAGTGACCAACTTGGAGGCCACCTGCTGGCCAATCTTACCGCTGAAGGCGCTGCTGCCCTTACGGTTGAAGTCACCTTCCAGACCGTGGCCAACCGCTTCATGCAACAAGACTCCGGGCCAACCTGCGCCCAGAACCACAGGCATTTCACCGGCAGGGGCGTCTATCGCCTGCAGGTTGACCTGTGCCTGACGCACGGCCTCGCGGGCAAAGGCAAAACACATGGGCAAGCCGTCATCAGCGGCAGCCATCAGGGTTTGATAGTGGTGACGACCACCGCCACCGGCACCGCCCCGTTCACGGCGACCGTTTTCTTCGAGGATCACAGAGCAGTTGAAGCGTACCAGCGGCCGGATATCCGCCGCCAGAGTACCATCGCTGGCAGCTACCAGTATCTCTTCATGCACTCCGGCCAGGCTGACCACCACTTGAATGATGCGGCTATCCAGGCTGCGGATATAGGCATCCGCTTCCTTGAGCAGGGCAATTTTACGGCCCTCTTCCAGTGCCGCTATCGGATCTTCACTCAGATACAGCGCCTTGGCGCCGCGGCGCTTCCAGGCCTGAGTTTGATAGCTGCCCCCAGTCTGGGCTATGCCTCTGGCGGCATCGGCGGCGGCAGCCAAGGCTTTGGGGGTTATCTCATCGGCGTAGGCGAAACCTGTCTTTTCACCACTGATGGCTCGGACACCGACACCACGCTCAATATGAAAACTGCCTTCCTTGACTATGCCATCTTCCAGCACCCAGGTTTCATGACGGCTGCCCTGAAAATAGAGATCGGAAAAATCCACCTGGTGTTGGTGGATTCGCTCCAGGTAAGTTTGCAGATCGTCGAGGTGCAGTCCCTCTTGCAGTAAACTCTGTCCCACTTGGGTTAAAAATGGCATTGGGTCTCTCTCAATCCGGCCCTGTGGCCTTGTTGGTTATTTCCGCTTACCGTCGCCCAGTTGCGGCGGCAAAAATCTATTGTGTGTCTCTACGGGCATGGCGCTGCGCACCCGCGCTAACTCGGCCTTGTCCAAACGCGCCTGCACCCAGCCTGTGCCTTCGGCCTTCTGCGCCAGAATGCGTCCCCAGGGGTCGACTATCATGCTCTGGCCCCAGGTCTCGCGGCTTCCTTGATTATGCTGGCCCCATTGCGCCGCCGCCAGTATAAAACACTGGGTTTCTATCGCCCTGGCTCTGAGCAACACTTCCCAGTTCGCCTCGCCTGTCACCTTGGTAAAGGCCGAGGGCAAGGCGATGATCTCGGCGCCTTGCAAACGCAGCGCCCGAAACAGATCCGGGAAACGCAGATCATAACAGATAGCCAGGCCGATGCGGCCAAAAGGGGTATCTACCACGCTTATCCGCTCACCCGGGCAAAAGGTATCGCTCTCGCGGTATTGGCCTGTACCGTCGGTCACTTCCGCGTCAAACAGATGCAGTTTGTCGTAGTCGCCAAGTACCTGCCCCTGATCATTAAACAGATAACAGCGGCTGTAAACCCGGCCATCGCCACTGGCTACCGGAATAGAGCCGGCCAGCAGGAATACCTGAAATTGGGTAGCAAGTTCGGCCAGCTGCCGTTTGAGCGGGCTTTGCCCAGGCTCTCCGGCCCAGGCCAACTGCATGCTCTCATGGCCGCCGAACAGCAGGCTGCACTCGGGCAGCACCACGAGTTGGGGTTCATTATCTTGACGGGGAAGAGTCTCAAGCTGCGAGACGATAAATTGCAGGTTCTGTTCCGGCTCGCGGCAACTCTGACACTGTAGCAGACTGACTTGCATGTTCGACTTCCTGTTTCACTGGCACTTCTGTCTTGGGTTCACTCGGCGATTTGAGCGGCAGCGGCGTGACTTTATCGGCTTGAGGCAAAGGTTTTTCAGTCTCAGCGCCACCCTCTTCAACAGCCCTCTCTGGGTCGCTGTTAAGCACTTTGGCTTGATCGCCTTGGCCTGCATCCGTGGCCGCAGGCTCATCGTCCTGCACTTGAGTCTGTCCTTTCCCAGGCGCCGACTTGGGTTGCCGTGGCAGCACAGACTCAGGGATCTCTATCTCTTTGCTCTTTCGCTCCAACTCTTCCAGCTTGGGCTCTGACATGGTGCCGGTCAAGCGGAAACGTATCTCTGAAATAATCTCAATTACGGGTTCCAGCACCTTGGTCAGGGCAAAAGCCCCCAGGCCCATGGTCCAAGCGCTGGTACTGAGCAGCACAACGGTCGGCACGCTGGAGGCCAGTTGCGGCACAAAGCGAATATCATAGTTGAGGCTTTCGGTAACCAGATCGGTATAGCCGCGCACCTTCATGTTACCGGCAATGGCGTCCATCTCGGTATTGGTAGTCTTGAGCACCCCGTTCTCCAGGGTCAGATCGCCGCCAAAGGAGTTGTAATACAGGCCCTTGCCAAACACATCGGTAAAGTCCAGTGACAACTTGCGTAAAAGCGAGTCCAGACTGAACAGGGAGAAGATCCGCGCCCCCTTGTCACTGAGCTGTTCGATATGCCCCTTGCCGAGATCGAAACGTACTTTACCGCTGAGACTCTCCAGATTAAACGCCAGCGGCGCACCCAGCCAGTTGAGCTCGGCCTTGACCTCCAGCGGCGAGTCTTTCACGCCGGGATCCAGTCCCAAGCGAGTAGCCAACAGATCAAATTTATCTCCCTTGAGATTGAGTTCAACCTGGGTCCGGTTGTTACCGTCACGGCTCAGCCATTCACCCTTGCCCTGCAAACTGGCATCATCGCTGCTGAGCGCCAAGGTCTGGATCTGATAGCCCGTCGCCGACGGGTTGGCTTGCAACAACAAACGCCCCAGCGCCATATCCTGATAGCGGAAATCATCCACCTCCACCGCCAGCGGCGGCAGGTCACTGCCCTGAGGCAGACGGGTTTCAGGCTCGGGCTCGGATTGCGCTTTGGAATCGGGCTCAGCCGCTGCTGCCGCTATCGGATTTAGATACAGGCGCGATGCCACCAGCTTCAATCCCTGGCTGTACCAATCCGGGTAGATCTCTACCCGACCGGAAAACTCCGGCGACAGTCCCTCTATCTGCCAGGCATGCTCTCCGGGGCGGGCACTGAGTTGCAACTCGGTAAAGCGCTGCCCCAGTAGCTCAAGCTGTTTCACTCTGGCCTCTATCCCCTTGAGCGGAGGGAAGAAGGCCTTGTCGGCTGCAATGCTTGTGGTGTCGGCCGTGCTCTCGGTTTGAGTCTCTGCCTGGGTCTTAGTTTGAGTCACGGCTTGAACTGCTGTTTGGCTCTCGGTAGCTGCCTTTTTGTCATGATTGCCACCGCCGATAAAGGCGTTGATCAGCGGCTGCCACTGGGCAAAATCCACCTCATCCAGGGCCAGCCGTAAGTGACCATCCTGTTTTTGCAACTGATCGCCGCTGCGATAGAGGCGCCCCAGCAGCAGGTCATAGTGTTTCAGGCCCTTACCTGAATCGGCGTCAAAGCCACCCCAGAATTCGGCCTTATCCCCCAGACGCACGCCCAGGGAGCTGGTCTTGTTGTCACCAAGCAGCTCGGCCTTGAGCGTCAGCGCCTGCCCAGATGCCTTTTGATAAGGCGGCGGCAACAGCAACTCTGTCTGCTTGAGATTGGCATTAACATTGGCTTGAATTCGATAGCCTATCTCATCAAAGATCAGCTTAAGATTCCCCTGCCAATCCAACGCGCCCTGATAAAAATCGCTTAAAGGATTGTCCAGCTCGGACGGTAAGTTGGCGAGGTTCCACTGGCCCTTGAGCCTGGCATTGAGCCCCATATTCTGGTTGACCTTGCCGGTATCAAAACCAAACTGCAACGGCTGGCCAAACAGGCTGGCACTCAAGCCTTCGCCCTTGACCACCTCGTTATGAAAACTCACCTTGCCGCTGACCTTATCGAGCAGCACCCCGGGCTCACGGATATAAACCGGCACCCCGGCAAACTGGACTTCGCCCAGGATCTGCTCCTCTTCGCCTTCATAGAGCGGAATACTGAGATCCAGCTTGCCACTGACAGGCCCCTGAACCTGCACTACATCCAGGGTAATACCGACACTGTCTTTAAGCGGCGAGCGCTGCAACACCTCAGTAGCATCCTTGCCTTGAGTCGCCAGTTGCGCCTCGACCCGCAGCAGACTCCGGTGATCCATCTTGGGGATATAGACATGGGCACCATCGGCCGCCACATTCAACAGCTTGCCCTTGTTGACCCAGAGATCCATCCGGGCATTTTCAAACAGCGCCTTGAGACTTAAATCTGTCACCGCCGGCCAATCCGGCTGGAAGGCATATTCGGCGTGGGTCAGATTGAAACCTGCCTGAAATACCCCGGAATGATCCTGATAGGGAAATCCGGCCAACTCACCGTGCCAGACTACGGCGGCATCATCGCTGCGACCGGCCTTGATGGCGCCTTCCAGATAAGCGGCCAGCGACTCGCCCATGGCATGGCGCGGGAAATAACGCCCGGCATTGGCGGCGTTGAGCAGTTTGACCCGGGAAGACAGCGCCAGGTGTGGCTTGTCGGCCAGCAGCAAACGCATAGAGGCGTCCAGACTGATGTCGTCATTGCCCAGATGCAGTGCCGGCACCATCAGTGCCTGACTATCGAGCGAGAAGCCCAGCTCAAAGGCATCGGCGCGAAAACTGAGCGGCGCCTTGAAACCATCGCCAAAGTCCAGTTTATAATCCTGTGCCGGCAGTGCTGCGCTGAGGAAGTTGTCCCGCCATCCCAGGGAGAGATCGATTGGCGTGCTGCCGGGAATGGACTCGGCAGGCTGCCAGCTAACCCGCTCCAGCGCCACTTTGGCCTGCAGTTCACCGTCCTTGGGGCGATAGATAGCCAGAGGCCCGAGCTTGCCCTGAGGCTTGAGTTGCTGCCAGCTATAAAGGCCTTCCAAAGGCATGCCGGGAATAAGCGGCAACAGCGGCAACAGGCTATCGAGTTGCAATTCATTGAGTTTGCCGTAAAGCACCCCGGCGGTTTCCATGGCATGGAACTCCAGCTTGGGCCAAGGCTTGTCATTGGTTGCCAGTTTGAGCTCACTGCTGTCCAGGCGCCAGCCGTCGGCTATGGGCTGCCAGGCAATCACACCGCCATCTATGGCAAATTTCTGCGGCTCATCTCTGAGTGACCAGCGCAGCCAGCTGGGCAACAGCTTGATCACCCCGGATTCCAGGCTGCGGTTGGCAAAGCCTACCCAGGCCTCCAGGTTGACCACACCCTCCAGCGGCAACTTGGCCTGTGGGTTATAAGGGTTGGGTTGGCGCGAGGCCCACTTGCCGAGATCCAGCGACTGCGCCTGCAGATAGGCCTGGCCCTTGATGCTGCCCGGCTTGTAGCCATCGCCCTTGAGATCCAGCCTGAGAGTGAGTTGTTCGGTCGCCGTTGCCTGTTCATCCAGGTAGAGAGCGCCGCGACCCTGGTGCAACTTGCCGCTATTGCGCCAACTGAGGTCCCGCAGATGAATGGGGCGATAATCATGGCTGCTGGACAACAGCTGCACACTGGCATCGCGGATAGAGAAACGGTCCAACTGCTCCAGCAGCAAGGCATAGAGCCAGTCGATATTGGTGGCAGGAGCCGGCTTGCTCACGGCCTCGGCTGCGCCGGTCGATTTCTGCCCCAGATGATCCAGATCCAGCGCCAATTGCACCCCGTCGAAGATCACATCTTCCACTTGCGGGCTGGCGGTCATCAGGCTCTGCCAGAAATCCAGTTTGACATCGACCTTGTCGACCATGAGTGTCACCGGCAAACGCTCCTGCGGCGGTAACACCAAGTCCTCAACCGTCAGCGCCGGGCCGAAAGCCTGCCAACGGGCCGACAGATTGCCTATCTTGACCTCAACGCCATATTCGCGCTCAACATAGTCGGCCAGTTGCTGCTTGGCTTCATCCAGTTGCGGCAACAGCCCCCGGATGAGACTCACCATCAAGGCGAACAGTACCAAGGTCACGGCCAGGGTGCGCCAGCAATAGCGGCCGAAGGTTCGAGGGCAAAAAGACAGCCGCACTAGACCATCACCACATCATATTTACTCTGCACATACATGGGCTCGCAGTGAATGCGAATACGCTTGCCGATATAGACTTCGAGCTCGGCCACCAGGTGGTTCTCGTCATCGGACAGGCAGGCGTGTACCGCAGGGGCACAGTAAATCAGGAATTCATCGGCATCATAGGTGCGGTTGAGGCGGATGATCTCGCGGAAGATCTCAAAGGAGACGGTATCCACTGTTTTCATCGAGCCGGTACCACGGCAGGCAGGACACTCGCCACAAAGTACATGCTCCAGGCTCTCGCGGGTGCGCTTGCGGGTCATCTCCACCAAACCCAGGCCGGAGAAACCTGAGATATTGGTCTTGACTCTGTCATTGGCCAACGCCGTGGCCAGGCTGTTGAGCACTCTTTGTTTGTGCTCATCCTGCAGCATATCGATAAAATCGATAATGATGATGCCGCCCAGATTACGCAGCCGCAGCTGACGGGCAATCGCCTGGGTCGCTTCCAGGTTGGTGTTGAATATGGTTTCTTCGAGGTTACGGTGGCCGACAAAGGCTCCTGTGTTAATGTCCACAGTGGTCATGGCTTCTGTCTGGTCGATGATCAAATAGCCGCCGGATTTGAGTTCCACCTTACGCTCCAGCGCCCGCTGAATCTCATTCTCCACATCGTAGAGATCGAAAATCGGCGCCGGGCCACTGTAGTGTTCTATCTTATCGGCAATTTCCGGCATGAACTCCTGGGCGAAATGCAGCAGCTCCTCGAAGGTGTGGCCCGAGTCCACCTGAATGCGATCGAGCTCGGCACCGACAAAGTCCCTGACAATTCGCACCGGCAAGGCCAAGTCCTGATACAACAGCGTGGCCTTGGGCCTTTTGCGCCGTTCGCTGACCTTGGCCCACACCCGCCGCAGGAAAGCAGCATCCTGCGCCAGTTCATCCTCACCTATGCCTTCGGCCGCGGTGCGAATAATAAAGCCGCCGTCATCGTCGACAAAAGGCAGGGTAATCTTCTTCAGCCGCGCCCGCTCCTCTTCGGAGTCTATTCGCTGAGAAACGCCCACATGGCTTGAGCCCGGCATAAACACCAGGTAACGGGAAGGCAGGGTAATGTCTGTGGTCAGCCGCGCGCCTTTGGTGCCAAGGGGGTCTTTGACCACCTGCACCATGATGTCCTGGCCCTGACGTACCAGCTCGGCAATATCACGCACCACGAAGTTGCCCTTTTCCACATCGGCAACACACTCTGTGTGCGGCACTATGTCCGAGGCATGCAGAAAGGCCGCCTTTTCCAGGCCGATATCGACGAATGCCGCCTGCATCCCGGGCAAAACCCGACTGATCTTGCCCTTGTAGATATTGCCCACCAGGCCGCGCTTCATACGCCGCTCGATATGCACTTCCTGCAGGACACCGTGTTCTACCAATGCGACTCGCGCTTCCGTGGGCGTCACATTGATCAGCAGTTCTGACCCCATCTTCCGCGGAGCCTTGCTATTGACTGTGCGACTGGTATTCACGATTTACCCTTGTTGGATGTTAATTCATTGATTTTATCGGCTGGCGGGCGTTAAAGCTGCTAAAAATTCGTCAGTTTGTGTAAGCGAGCTTACAAACATCCGGCCTTGTGCAACAGCGACCGGGTTTCGGCCATGGGCAGGCCCACTACCGCAGAATAACTGCCTTCAATCTTGGCGACAAAGCTGCCACCCAGCCCCTGAATGCCATAGGCTCCCGCCTTGTCCATGGGCTCGCCCGAAGCAACATAGGCCTGAATATCGGCATCGCTCAAGTCGCAGAAGTACACCTGGGTGACCACCATAGCCGCCTCTGTGTGCTTGCCATCGGTCAAGGCCACGGCAGTCATCACCTGATGACTGCGGCCACTTAGGCTCTTGAGCATGGCGCAGGCATCGGCCTTGTCCACGGGTTTACCCAAAATTCTGTCGCCCAATACCACTATAGTATCTGAGCCCAGCACTAGAGTATCAGACCCTTGCTGATGTTCAGGGTTCCCGCACCACAGGGCTAAACCTGCTGCCGCCTTCTCTTCGGCCAAACGGCTGACAAACTGCTCCGGGGTTTCCCCGGCTTGATGACTCTCGTCGATATCGGCGGGCAGGATCTCAAAACCAAAGTTCGGATTTCCCAGCGCCAGCTGTGCCAAAAGCTCGCGGCGTCTGGGGGAGGCTGAGGCCAAAATCAGCGGCATATTAACGTACCTTGTAGTGGCGCCTGATGCGGCGCAGTATCCAGAAGACCCAGGGCCAAATGACCAGGCTGGACAGGGAAGGCAGGAATAGCTCCATGGTGAAATGCGCCCCTGATACCACAAACTGGGCCCAGAAAATAATCAGATGATAGAAGCAGATCAAGCTGGCGATCACCAAAGACTGCTGCCACATGGGGAAGTTACGCAACTTCTGAAAGTGCAGTACCACCACATAGATCACCAGGGAAATGGCCAGTGCGCGGATCCCCAGGGTAGCTCCCAGTAGAATATCCAGTAGCACCCCCAACACCCAGGCGGTGAGAATATTGTATCTGTGGGGCAGCGCCACGGCCCAATAGATCATCACCAGCACCAACCAATCGGGGCGCCAGGCGCTGAACATTTCCGGTACCGGCATGATCTGCAGCAGCATACCCAGCAGCAGGGTCAGCCATACCGCCAAACGGCCATTGGCATTTTCCAGACTCATGATTCGGCTCCACTGTTGGCGTCGGTTGCAGCCGGCTCTTGTGACTCAGGCTTGGCGCCGGGATGGTCTTCAGGCCAGATAAGCAGCAGATAACGGATTCGATCCAGCGCCGCCAGCGGCTGTGCCGTGACCTTAAGGTAACTCTGGCCATCGTCCCGGGAAACCGAAATCACCCGCGCCACCGGATAACCTTCCGGGAAGCGGTTGCCCAGCCCGGAAGTCACCAGCAAATCGCCGACCTTGATGTCGGTACTCTTGGCCACGTGTCTGAGTTCTATCTCATCGAGTTCGCCTATGCCGTTGGCTATCAGGCGCACATCGTTGCGGGTAATACGCACCGGCAAGCCGTGTTTGGGGTCGGAGAGCAGCAACACCCTGGCGGTGAGTTCGCTGACCTGCACCACTTGGCCGACAACCCCCTGGGCATCCACCACGGGCTGACCAACAAACACGCCGTTGCGGCTGCCGTGGTTGATCACCACATAGTGATGGAAGGGGTCGCTGGCTACTTCCATCACCTCGGCCACCATCTTGCGCGAGTCCATATGCACCGGCGAGCCCAGCAGTTCACGCAAGCGTTGGTTTTCCTGGCGCAGGTGTTCAAAACGCTGCAGTCTTTCACTCATCAGCATTTGCTGGCGCAAGAGTTCTTTGTTTTGCTGCTCCAGCATGTCACGGGTCGCCAGACTCTGGGCAGACCAATCCAGCAGCTCACCTGGCACATTGGCCAGGTACTGTAGAGGGCTCAGTAAGGATGCCAGCGACTGTCTCGCAGGTTCGAGACGATCATTGGCAACCAGCAGGATCACCGACATGAGCACTGCCAGTGTCAACCTGAACTGATTTGAAATACCGCGAACAAAAATAGGCTTCATAGAAAAGCTAAGGCGGTAAGATACCGCCTGTGCTGGAAAGTATTAGTTTTCTTCTGAGAACAGGTCACCGCCGTGCATATCGATCATCTCCAGTGCTTTACCGCCGCCGCGGGCCACACAGGTAAGCGGATCTTCGGCGACCATTACAGGGATCCCGGTTTCCTGCATCAGCAGACGGTCCAGATCCCGCAGCAAGGCACCACCACCTGTGAGCACCATACCGCGCTCAGAGATGTCGGACGCCAACTCTGGAGGCGACTGCTCCAGTGCTACCATCACGGCACTGACAATGCCCGACAGCGGCTCTTGCAGCGCTTCGAGTATCTCATTGCTGTTCAGGGTAAAGCTTCTCGGTACCCCTTCGGCCAGATTACGGCCGCGCACTTCAATCTCCAGTACTTCATCGCCTGGATAAGCCGTGCCGATTGTGTGCTTGATGCGTTCGGCTGTGGCTTCACCAATCAGGCTGCCGTAGTTGCGGCGCACATAGTTGATGATGGCATCGTCAAACTTGTCACCACCGATACGCACGGAAGAGGAGTAAACCACGCCGTTGAGCGAGATGATGGCCACTTCAGTGGTACCACCACCGATATCCACCACCATGGAGCCAGTGGCTTCGGAAACCGGCAGGCCGGCCCCTATGGCGGCTGCCATTGGCTCTTCAATCAGGTAAACCTCACGGGCGCCGGCGCCCATCGCTGACTCCTTGATCGCGCGGCGTTCAACCTGAGTGGCACCTACAGGCACACACACGAGTACCCTGGGGCTTGGACGGAAAAAGCTGTTGTTGTGCACTTGCTTGATAAAGTGCTGCAGCATCTTCTCGGTCACGTAGAAGTCGGCGATAACCCCATCTTTCATTGGGCGGATGGCCTGAATATTACCGGGGGTACGTCCCAGCATCTGCTTCGCCTCAGTACCGACGGCGGCCACGGATTTCTGCCCAGAGCTGCTTCGTTCGCCACGGATGGCGACCACGGAAGGCTCATTCAATACAATGCCTTCTTCACGAACATAAATGAGAGTGTTAGCTGTACCCAAATCGATCGACAGATCGTTAGAAAAAATGCCACGCAGCTTCTTGAACATGTAACTAGCCTGTATTCTGTGGAGTCAGAAGAAATGAAAATCAGCTAACTTTATCAATGCCTCCGGCATTCCACAAGACTCACGGAGTTAACATTCGCTAATCCGTGAGGGTTTTTAGCATATCTCGGTAAAAGAGATCGGAATGCGCTGAAATAAAGTTGCCAAAAGCTTGGATCATGCCAATCCCTTGACATGATTTGTACATTTCTTAAGCGAAAAAGGCTTGCACCAACATAAAGAGCCCGGCCGACAAAACTATGGTCATAGGCAATGTCAGTACCCAGGTTAACAGGATCTGTTTGATGGTATTTTTTTGCAGCCCGGAGCCGTTAGCTACCATAGTGCCAGCCACGGCCGAAGACAGGATATGGGTGGTGGATACCGGCATGCCTGTCATACTGGCGATACCGATAGAACCGGCGGCGGTCAACTGCGCGGCTATCCCCTGACTGTAGGTCATGCCACCGTTACCGATTTTCTCGCCAACCGTGTGCACAATCCGGCGCCAGCCCACCATGGTGCCGCAACCCAGAGCCAGGGCAACGGCTACTATGACCCATAGCGGCGCATATTCGGTCATGGCGTTAAGCTGACCACGCCAGTGCTTCAATTGAGTAGCCTCGGCTCCTGGCAAGGGCTGCTTGGCCAACTTACGAGTGCTGTCATCGATACAAAGGATCAACTGCCTGGCTTGCCGGCGCTGTTCCTGGGTCAACTCTGTTACTGTACTCCCTTGTTCAAGGAGCCTATCCAGGCTCTGCATCGAAGCTATGGCCGAGTCCTGACAGCGACTGTCAGCGGCGTGCTCACCCAGGTTAGCCACCAGCTGCGGGTTGCGCTCATACAGAGCCATGATGCGCCGGTTGGCATCCTGAGTCTTGTCCATATCGAAACCCTGGCTGTTCAAGTCCAGGGCAAAATAACCCGGCGCCATGCAGATAAGCACCAACATCACCAGACCTATGCCCTTCTGACCATCGTTGGAGCCATGGGCGAAACTGACCCCCATGGCTGAGGCTATCAAGGTAATCCGGGCCCAAAATGGCGGATGCTTCTTGCCGTTGACCGCCATCTGCTCTGCCGGAGTGCGATGCAGTTTGGGCTTACGCCAGATACGTTTCATCACCAACAGCAAAATCGCCGCCAGAATAAAGCCCAGGGTTGGAGACAAGAGCAAGGAGAGCATGATATCTATCGCCTTGCCGGTATTGATCCCATCCAGCGGCGATTGGCCGTTGAGCCAGGCATAGGCGCCACCGACCCCCATGATGGAGCCGATCAGAGTGTGGGAGCTGGAGGCGGGAATACCGAAGAACCAGGTACCCAGGTTCCAGACGATGGCCGAGAACAGCAGGGAGAACACCAGCAACAGGCCTTGGGAGGAGTCCATGTCCAACAAGAGCCCGACCGGCAGCAGATGCACTATGGCGTACGCCACACCGAGCCCCCCCAGCAACACCCCGGCAAAATTGAACAGCGCCGAGGCCAGCACAGCGCCTCTGGCCGGCATGGCATTGGTATAAATCACAGAGGCTACCGCATTGGCGGTGTCGTGGAAGCCATTGATAAACTCGTATGCCAACACAAAAAGTACAGCCAGGATCAGCCCCAAAGACCAGATCCACCCCAAACCCGCAAGCGCTTCCAACATAATTTAATCAGCCAAATACAGCAGAGGCTGTCGATTATGCTCAATGTGAGTTGAAGACAAAGTTAAATTATCTACATCTTGGCGCTTTAGTGATTTGCTTCACACTGTTGTTATTCGGCTTCAGTTAACTTCCCGCCAACTGATGATCCTGTCGTTGCCGCGATAACGGCCAAAGAAGGCACTGGCTCTGGGGTCGCTAAGTGTGCCGTCATTAAGCCCATTCCAATTCCAGTACCACTGCAACCATTCAGGCGTCTTGAGCGGCGCCGTCACCTTGCCGCGATAGCCGGAGCTTCCGAGCGCACGCCACAAGAGTTCAAACTCGCCGCCAAAGGCTGTGACTGTGTTGCCGCCGCTGGCGGAGCGGCTAATACTCTGCCCGGCACTGAGCGCAGGTTCATAGTGGTAACCCAGGGTGAGTTGATCCTGTTGATATTCAAGCGGCGTGTTGAACACACTGCAGTTATCCAGGGCGTTCAAACGCCAGCCACTGCCATCCCAATACTCTGTCCTCGCCGCCATGCTCAAGATTTGGGTTTCCGGGCCAAAGGTATTGTCCAACAGCAAACGCCCATGACGCATCTTTTGGCTACCAAGACGCACGGCGCTGCAGCTGCCTGCCACAGAGCAGTCACCGCTGAAATCGCTTTGCATATTGCTGTCCAGCAGCTCGGCAATCTTGTCCGGATCCTGAATTTCCAGGCCTATATCCAAAAGCGGGAAAGGCCCGTCTGTTGCAACCGGGTCCTTGCGGGCAAACTTGAGTTGCCCTTGGAACTCAGCCAGGCCATCCACCCAGGTATCTGAAGTGATCTCGCCCCCCGAAACTCGGCTGTCCAACGCCACTCCGTCGAATTGATTGGCTGCCTGATAATGACTGTAAGCCTTGGCAAAATCACCGACATAGTTTTGAGTCACTTGTCTATCCAGTGCCAAAGCGCTGACTTTATAACTGACTTCAAATGGCTGATCCATGTAACTGAAACCATTACAGGCCGGCAGCAAACTGGGTTCATCGACTCGGAAAAAGGCCGGCACAAAACGCCCGACTGGCATTATGGTTTTGCCGCTAGGTCCCTGCCAATAAGCGCTGGCCACCAGGCTCGGGAAGGCCACACTGCCCTCGTAGGGCAAAGGCGCCGTGACGCCGAATTCAAACACCCCAACCTCACTGACCGCCTGAGCGAGCCGGTTATTCTCAGGCGTTTGCTGGCGCAAATGATCATACTGCTGCAGCTGCAGTTTACCGGGTTGACCTGAAGCCGGTGCAATCAGCTTATGCCATAAAGAGAGATCTGCCTGCTGATAGGAAGGTGTGGTGAGGTTTTTACAGAAATCGGCATTACCATTATCCGCCCAGGCTTTGGCACTGATGCTGAGTGGGAAATTTTCCTGCGCTCGCCGAAAAGGCGCACAGGAGGCATCCGCGGCCTGGCAGTATTGCTCTACCTCGACACAGAATCCCAACGGGAAGCTGACAAAATCATCGGCGCCATGCATCACCAGCCCGGCATCCCCTTCGCTGGTCGTTCCTCTATAGAGGGTATTTAGCTCGACCCGACCGGCATCGCCATAATTGATATCGATTCGGCTTTGGCCTTGACTGTCGAAGGCCAAGGTCAGCGGTGTGGCGGCAGCTTGATTGCTGCCTATATCCTGCCAGCTCAGGGCGCCTGTCGGTTTCAGTTGCACCTTGGGTGAACCGACAACTGCCGACAGCGCCTCACTCCAGAACGAAAGCGTCTTGTTGGTACTGGCAAAGGCCGGTACACACTGGGCTGTGCCATCTGACTTCATAGCCTTAACAAGCACTCCTGTCTCTGGCTTGTTGGCCAGCTTATCTGCCACATCAAAAATGAAACCACTATCGGCAAAACTCAGGCGACAGGCGGCCGTACTCAAGGGACCGCTGCCTCTTCGGCAAAGGGTATCACTGCCTGGGCGGGTGGCCGGAGTCGAGGAGGAAACCCCCAGTGTCAGCGGCGTTTGATCAAACTTTTGCAGCTGAATTTGGGTACTGCCACCATTAAAGGTCACCGAACTTGCCGGCAACCAACGGCCGTTACTGACGGGGTTAGGGCTCAGATTGGCGGTGACAGTACCTGTGAAGAGCTCTGAGCAGCTGGCATTTTTACAGGCCCTCAAGGTGATGGGTTCGGCACGACAGGTAAAAGGCGCGCTGCTGTAATCAAACTCAAAATGATGAACCTGCTCACCCACGGCCTTGGAGTCCAAAGCGCAAACCTGGAAATTGTCTATCTCATGGTTGTTGTTGGAACCGCCGGTAGAACCGGTAAGCGACAGGTAAAAATCTGTCGGCACACTCCCTTGGCCAATAAAACTCCGGGCATTGAATGGGCTCACCAAAGTTTGGTAACCGGCACCTGTATCTCGCTCAACAGACACCATAGCCATGTTGGCCTGGCGGGAATCTACGGTAATCTTATACCTGTGCCCAGGAGCTGGGTAATAGCTGCTGCGCACATCTATCTTGGGATAAATATTGGCAACTGTACCTGTCAGGTATCGATAGGAACCGGCCTGAGCGCCCCGAATAGACACGGCTTGGCGGCGAAATCCCGGGCCTCCGATACGCCCTTCTGTGGGGTTGGAAAAGTTGCCGTATTCATCCAGTGCCACCCCCAACCAGCCTCCGGCAAAGCCCGGGGTGCCATCATTACGCTGGGCATAACCCAAGGCGCCACCAAAACTGCCCGGCTGCGGCGTCACGGCCGCATCAGAAAGGATCACCGCCACACCATCACCGCCGGTACCACTCTGTGACGACCAGGCGTAATAATCAAATTCAACTGTTACCAGGTTGCCTTCGGCCGGAAATAAGCGCTGATAGGTACTGGAGGTTGCCTGATTGCCTCGGGCAGGGGTCAAACGCAGACGCCCGCCCACTATGCTGGGCGGTACTGAATTGCCCAGCACCTTGATGGCCCAATCATCTGCCGATAGGGAAGCCGAACTGAAGTCATCGCTGAAACACCCCAGCACTGGCGTTTGGTCATTACTGCACATGCCGCCAAAATCGGCGTCTTCGACTGCACCGAGATCAATATCCACATCCGAGTTACCGGTAATCACCAAAGCCCCCCCAGATGCCAGAGCGCCATCCAAGGACCCATTTCCAGCTATCTGCACTGCGCCCTCGACATACAAGATCGCATTTATGGTGTCATGACCATTGATACTCAAAGAGTTACGCACATAGATGATCAGATTCTCGGCCTTTCCACCTGGGTTCAGAGTGGCATTGTTCAGCTCTAGGTCATCGAAATATAACCTGGTGGTCGTTGTTGTTGGATTCAGGAAACTGCCATGGGAGAAACTACCGCGATCAAAATCATAATCTCCCGGAGCCAGTGACTGATCACAAAAAAAAGGATCAAACCAACTTTGTCTACAAGTTAAGTTACCACGGCTAGGCGGCAGATTGGCAGGCGGCACAAAACCATCATTGAAATGGTTCCCTGTCGGAGGGTCGGTAAATATATCACTGCACTGAGGCACCGCCAGTGCCAGCGCAGGCAGGCCGCCAAGCAATATCCCGAGCAAGAGTAATATGCGACTATTCACGGGCTTCCACCTCCACAACCCGGCTCACTCTCAGGCATTGACTGTCATCTGCCGCGCCCACACCACAACTGCCGCTCTCGCATACCGCCGTGCTGCGAATACGATACAACTTGGTACTGCCCGGGCTGGTGTCCTGGCTTAAGGTATCGCAACTGAGCTGTACATTGCAGCCGTGAAATCCGGTCACATCCGGCGCTGTCCAGCTTGAGCCCACGGCGGCGCAGCCGGCAATGCCGCCGCTTAAGGGAAACAGCCTGGCCAGAGCCGCATCGGCGCCGCTGTTGGCGGCGTTGAGCGCCCTTAAGCCCCAGACTTCCAGGTTGACGCTTTCATCGGCGTCGCCGCCAACCCGCAACAGAGTCACGGCCAACAGCGACATCACCAATATTACAAAGATGGCTATCACCAAGGCGCTGCCGCCCTGATGCTTTTGCGCATAACAGTGATAATTTCGACTAGGGAACATTGATCACCTGCACTTGATGTTGATACTGAAAATGCTCTCCGACGACCGAGAACTCTGGCCGCAATTGCACTATGGCGTTGTTGACCAGAGTGGCAGGCAACAGCTGCACCGCCGGGTTGGTGGCAATATCATTGCTCAAGCCTTCGGCCATCAAGGCTCCAGAGCCCATAGTATCGGGCAGAGGTTGACCGGCATGATAACCATAGTTGCTATAACGGCGAATGCTGCCATTCACCGGAGAAAAACAATAGCTGACAGGTTGCCCGGCCACATAAAAACGCTTCGCCGGTGAGGCTTCGGCAAAATTAACCGCAGCGGCAAACTGCAAGGTCAGCTGTGAGCCATTGAGCACCACCTTATCTATGGCGTGGCGCTTGTTGCTGCCACTGCCATAAATCTCCGCATTGGTCAGCGGGTATACCAACAGCTGTTCACCGGCCGAAATAGCCGTTGCCGGCGCAAACACTGTGGCATTGTCCGCTAGGACATCCGGCGCCAGTGGCAATGACAGATAGCTGCCGCTGGCACTGATGGGCAGAAACTCCAAACACTGCAGCTGAGAGCTGGACTGCAACCTGAGACTGGAAGGCACGGCATTACGCAGCTCCCGGCTCAGTCGCTCCATCACGAAACGACTGCTGCCCAGCACTCTGTCGACGGCGGTAGAATCCACAAAAATACGGGTACCAAAGATAATAAAGCTGCTGACACCCACCACCAGAATCCCCAGGATAAGGATCACTGTGACCAACTCCACCAAGGTAAAGCCCTTGGCGAAACCTTGTCCTTTGATCTGTATGAATCTCTTACCCTGCCTGCTGCGCATCAGAAATTACTCCTCAGCACGTCGTAACGGATAGCCTCGCCCGCAGGGGTAGTTACCGTGACAGTCACCAACTTGCTGTTGGCTTGATACTGGGATACCTGGACGCTGAGACTGTACCCAGGGTAGTGACTCAGGTAACTCAGGCTGGAATTAAGCATCAGGCTCTGCTCGTTAAGGCCATGGTAATCGTCGATATCGTCAAACTGATCCCGACTCTCACCATCCGGGCCATAATCGCTAACCTGGGTACAACTGACACCGCCCAAACCGTCACAGGCGGGTAGACCACCGTTGGCGCCGCTATGCTCATCATAACGCTTGCCCCAGATTTCATTGATCACAGCCTGAGCCAACTCGGCGCTGCGCACTCTATGCAGGGTCTGCGCCGCGTGATCGCTTTGGGGAAACAGCACACTGGTCAACAGCACCAGGGCGATACCGAGCACCAACATGCCGATCACCAGCTCTATCAGGGTGAATCCCCGCGCTTCAGCCCTCATGGATATAGCCCTCGGACTCTATGGCGATAGTCAGGGTTTCATCGGCGACCACAGAGAGGCAGGCGCCACTGCAGGCAAGGTTGGTGCGGCCCAAAGCATCGAACTGGATCTGAAAACTGTCAGCACCGTTACTTTGAAGCAGTATCCGGGTATTACGCGGCAGACTTTCGGCGCTATTGTTGCGGATGACGCTCGTACAGTCCTGGGTCAAATGGCTGAGTTGATAAGCGCCGCTGCTGATGGAGAGCCGATAGCAACGGTCGGGATTATTGAGTGCCAACATCTGAGTCTTTTGCAACTCGGCAATCAATTCCTGTCGCAGCGTCCAGGCGCTGTAACTGCTGGAGGATACCAATTTTGGCAGCACCACGACGGAAAGTATGGCCAGCAACATGATAGTCACTACCAACTCCACCAGAGTAAATCCCCGGGTGCCTGTCCCCTTGGTCACAGCCATATGATTTCCCGCCAATTCCATACTCAGTCAAGTATGGCAAATAAGCCCAATAGTTTGAATCCTGACGTAAAAAAGGCCTGCTTGGCAGGCCTTTTCAGCTACAGGCTATTAGCAGTTGGTATCCACGATCTCATATACGGGCAATGAGTTACTGGTAGCTTCCGAATACTCAACAAAGCATTTATAGGTGTCTGAAGGCGTTGTTCCCTTGCGATAAATGATCACATCAGCAGCACTGACATTGGCTGCGCTGGGAGCTGCGATAACCCAGTCCCCGCTGGAGGTGGTATCTGCTTCCAGAATTTTGAGAATATTGGTTGCATCAGCCTTCACATACCCATATACAGCAGTGATATCCGCACTACCATCCCCTGTAAGATCAACATTGTCACCATTGCTACCGTCGTCTTTTTCTTTACCTTGAATAGCAGCTTTCGAATAGAGCAAGGAATTACCGCCCTGTAACGCTGCTTTCATACCAGAAAGAGTTGACTTGGTTGCATCAGATTGCAGATTCAAAAACTTAGGCGCTGCAGTGACAGCCAGTATCCCCAAAATGATAATCACCACCACTAATTCAATCAGCGTAAAACCCTGTTGTTTTTTCATTTTCTATTCCTTTCAAATTAGCAATCTGTACCAGTTACCACATACTGTGGCAACGAAGTTGCTGTGGCTGGGGTATAGTTAATACGACAGGCCTCACTGCCTTTCTTACCCTTAGGGACAATAATGAAAGAAGTGTCACTAACATAGATCACCCCAAAGTCTTCAGTTGCAACGGTATCTGTTCCGGTAATAGCCTCGAAAGTATTGTCCATAGCTTTTTCCAGATTGGTTTTCACTGTGGTGGAATTGGCCGCACTGTCCAAATATCCATAATCCACAGTAACACTAATATCACTGTTACCGCTCTTTCCAATGACAACACTCTCACCCGTAGTTTTACCTTGACCGGCAATAACAGCCTTGGAATACACCATGGCATTGGCCCCCTGAAGTGCCGCCTTCATTCCCTGAAGGGTAGACACCCTGGCATCGGATTGCAGATTGATAAACTTGGGCGCAGCGACCACCGCCAGAATACCGAGAATTATGATCACCACCACCAGTTCAATCAGGGTGAAACCTTGTTGCCTTTGCATAGCGCTTTCCTTTAGTTCAAAAAATTCAATTCAATCAGTTGCTGAAACTCAATACCTGGCCGGTACCCGGGTTATAGGTAATTCCCTTGGCGCCTGTGGTGTTGAGATCCGGAGCCGGTGTCGCCACCCCCGAGCTTTGATTCAGCACCAGAGATGCCACCTGATGGTAGACGCAGAGATCCAGCCCGGTTACCACAGTGCCGTCAATGGCTGTAGCGCTTGCACCTGCTCCTTCCAAGGCCCTGACGGTATAGCGTTGATCTCTGGCATCGGCACTGTAAAGCACATTCTTGGGTGCACTCTGCAGCACGGTATTGAACACTTGCTGGCAACTGGCATCATCCATGGAAGTGGCCGAGGTATTGCCAGTACCGGTCGGATAGCCGAAGCGGGTATCCAGAGACACTGTCGTACCATCAAGGATCACCGAGTTGTTACGGCGACCATCGACCTCCCATTGGGAACGCACAAAACTGACTGCAGTGGCGAGGCCACCTGTTACACCTTCGAGACTGGCATCCTCGGCATCATCTGTCACATTCAAAAAACGCGGAATAGCGGTTGCAGCCAGCAGGCCCAGGATCACTATCACTATCACCAGCTCGATTAACGAGAAGCCTTGCATCTGTCGTTTCATCTAGGTTTCCTCCACCTGTTCGCCACTGATTTTAGCAGTTCCGTTAAGATAAAAAACCAACTCGGTCAATAATCTGTATCAGCTGTCAAAAAAATGACCCTGCCGGTGTCCATTTGATAACTCAGGCTCTCACCGGCAGGGCTCACATAGCGGCAGCTTTGATCCTGGCTGAGAAACTGCACCCGGATAACAGCCTTATCCGGCATGCCTCCCAGAAGCTGTTGCCAAAGAGCCACACAGCCGCTGTCATCCCGGCTGGGCGCCTGTGGCCAACCGGCCTTATTCATAGCCAATTGACCTGGAGGCTCTGGGCGTTCCAGCGTCTGCCAATCCAGTTGCATCTGTTCAGGGCGTCCCAGGCTCAGCCACTGGGATCTCACCATGGCCAATACATTCAGCAACCTGTGGTGTTCAAGCTGCAACCCCCTGGCCGACACCTGATCCACGGCTGAAAAATAACGTACTCCCAACACCGCCAGAATGACCAACAACAGCAGCAGCGCGGCCAGTCTGGCGAAGGTTCGTAGCAGATCTTCCTCGGCCTGATGCTGGCTTGGCATCAGCGACCTCCCTTGACTACATTGAGCATGTCCCACATAGGTAGATAGATACCCAGGGCCAGGATCAGCACCACAATGGCCACTATGCCGATCAAAATAGGTTCCAGCCTGGCGGTGAGGTTCTTGAGGTCATAATCTACCTCACCTTCGTAAAAATCGGCGGCATCATTGAGCAGTTGATCTATACGGCCGGTTTCTTCCCCAACAGCAACCATCTGCAACACCAGGGGCGTAAACAACTGACTCTGATTGGAAACCCTCAGCATGGATTCCCCCGCTTCGACCCCACGGCGCATGTTGACGATTCTGTCGTGCATATAGCTGTTGTCTACGGCATCGGCCACCAAGCTGAGCGCCTGAGTCATGGGCACTCCGGCCCCCAACATCATGGCAAAACTGCGGCAATAACGGGCCAGAGTCGAGCGTTCGATTATGGAACCCACCGCTGGAATATGCAGTTTCCAGCGATCCCACTGTTTTTCGCCCTTCTCGGTTCTATGCCAATAACGCACCCCGAGTACAGTTACCACCAACCCCACCAGCATCAAGGGCCAGTAATTGACAAACAGGTTGGAAGTACCGATAAGCAACCGGGTCGCCCAAGGCAATTCGGCACCGAAGCGGGAAAACATTTCAGCGAACTTGGGGATCACCATAATATTGAGGATCACCAGTGCCAGTGCCACCGCCAACAGAACAAACATGGGATAACGCATGGCAGACTTGATCCGTCTGCGGGTTTCCTGCTCCCGCTCGATATAACCGGACAACTGCAGAAAAGCATCTTCCAGTTTGCCCGTGTTCTCTCCCACATGAACCATGGAGACGAACAAGGCGTCGAACACATCCGGATGGTGGTTCATTGCCGACGACAGCGGCCGTCCGGCGGTCAACTGTTCAGAGACATCCTGCAATGCCTCTTTCATCCGTTTGGAATGGGTGGTTTCCGACAGCCCGGCAATGGCTCGCAGAATAGGAATGCCGGAGCGGGTCAGGGAGTACATCTGCCGGGTAAATATCTGCAGCTCATCCAGGCCAACCCTACGCTTGAGCAAACCTTTGAGACTGAGATCCGGGCCAGGCTTGAGCTCAACGAGCTCCAATGGGATCACGGCTCTGGCCAGCAGCAGATCGGCCGCCACGCTCTCTGAAGCAGCATCCAATTGTCCCTTGACCTGTTCACCGCGGGCATCCCGGCCCCGATAGGCATAGAGCGGCATAATCAGACCTCATCCCGTTCCATCATCTCGGCCGCCAACGGCACTTGAGACTCGGAGACATCTTCCACCAGCTTGGCGACCTCTTCTATGGTCGTCAGGCCGCTGCGTAAATACTCCAGAGCCGATTCAGCCAGCGGGGTAAACTGCTCGCTGGCGTAAGCGGCACGGGCAAACTCATGGGGATTACCGCTGCGCATCGCCTCTATCATGGTTTCATCCAGTTCGAGGATCTCAAATACCCCAATCCGGCCACGATAGCCGGTGCCGGAACAGCTCTGACACCCTGTGCCCACTCTGAGCCTGGCATCGGAAAAGTCGCGCTTGCTGATACTCTGGAGCCAGACCCTGTCCTGCGGCGTGAGCTGATAATCGGTGGCGCAGTTCTTACACACCCGCCGCACCAGGCGCTGGGCTATGATGACCCTGAGGGCACTGGCCACCAAATAACTGGCCGCCCCCATATCAAGCAAACGCAGGGCACTGGTAATGGCATCATTGGTGTGCAGGGTCGAGAGCACGAAGTGACCTGTCAGGGCACCGCGCAAGCCGATTTCGACGGTTTCCTGATCCCGCATCTCCCCCACCATTATGATGTCGGGATCCTGGCGCAGGGTGGTGCGCAGTACATTGGAAAAATCCAGGCCTATCTTGTGATTGACCTGCACCTGGTTGATCCGCGGCAGTTGGTATTCCACCGGATCTTCCACGGTAATGATCTTACTCTCAGCCTTGTTCAGCTCACTGAGAATGCCGTAAAGAGTGGTTGTCTTACCCGAACCTGTAGGACCTGTGACCAACAACATGCCGTGGGGGCGTTTTATCTGCCGCCGTACCCGCTCGAGAATATGCGGCGGCATTCCGGTTTCATTCAGGGTCAAGAGCCCTGCCGATTGGTCCAACAGCCGCATCACCACAGACTCGCCGTGATAGATGGGCATGGTAGACATACGCACATCTATCTGATGGCCTTTGATTTCAATATGAAAACGGCCATCCTGGGGCAAACGTTTTTCCGAGATATCCAAGCCGGCCATCAGCTTGAGCCTGAGCACCAGCGCTGCGGCAATATTGACCTCTTTGAGCACGTTTTCCTGCAACAGACCATCCACCCGCTGGCGGATCCTGAGCGACTTGTCGCCGGGTTCAATGTGAATGTCCGAGGCGCGGATCTGTACTGCATCCTCGAAAATCGACTGCAACAGCTTAACCACTGTGGTTTCGTTGTCGCTGTCACCTTCGGTCAGACTGGCGAGATCAAACTGATCATCGGCGGCGTATTCTTCCTCCAGCTTGCCGGCCATCTGGGCAATGTGGCCGGTGCGACGATAGAGGTTGTCAAAAGCATCGAACAGCTGCTGTTCCTTGACCACCGCCAGTTTCAGGCGTCTTGGTGCCAATAGCACATCCAATTCATCCAGCGCCTGCAGATCGGCAGGATCGCTCATGGCCACCAGCACAGAATCCTTGTCGGCTTCAATCACCAGAGCCCGAAAACGCCGTGCCTGCACTTCGGACAAGAGGTTGACCACCTCGGTAGGAATGGGGCGTTTGCTGATATCGATAAAGGGAATATTCAACTGATGCGAGAGAAACTGCAGCAGCTGCTCCTCGCTGATAAAGTCCATGTCTATCAGGGTGCGCCCCAGCTTGCGGCCGGTTTGCTTTTGTTGTGACAGCGCGTTTTGCAGCTGCACCTCGCTGATAATCTGCTCCTGTACCAGGAGATCACCGAGGCGCATTTTCAACTTGGGTTTCACTGGCGGCCTCCTATCTGGGCGAGTCGGTTTTCTATGTAATCACGAGCATCCGAGGACAAGCCCTGGCGCTTGAGTGCTTCCTGGTAACTGGCCTTGGCAGCGTCATAATCACCACTCGCATCCTGGGCATAGGCCAGCCCCAACCACCAGCGTCCCTGGGAGGCATCCTGCCGGATCAGGCTAAGATAACTTTGTTGTACCAAGGGCCAATCCTTGAGGCTTTGGCCAATTTCCGCCTGCAGCAGCCATTTCTCGCGCCCAAGCTCGCTGCCATCGGCTATCTGTTGCAAACTGGCGAGCGCCAGAGGTAACTCGCTGCGAGCCTTCTGCACCCGGGCCAGCAACAACCAAAAGGTCGGTTGCTGCGGATAGCTTTCGGCGCCTTGACGCAGCAGTACTGCTGCCTTGTCCAATTCGCCGCGGCCATAAAACAGCGCCGCCAGCTCCTGGCGGGCGTTGTGATTGGCATCATTCAAACGCAAGGCTTCGGCATAGGCCGACATTGCCTTGTCCAACTGCCCCAGTTCCTTAGCCTGTTGTCCCTGTTGTAATTTCTTTTGCGACAGCTCTGCCGGGGTCAGAGATACCTGAGTCACACTCATTTTCGCCTGGCTTGGCTTGGCAACCCCTGATGTGGATTGGGTTATCCGGCCACTCTCATTGGGGCTGGGCTTCTGATCCAAGCCTGATTTTTCATTGCGACCAGGTCTTTCTATTTGCACTGACTGAGCCGGCTCTTGTCCAGCCTCCAGTCCGAGCGGCTCTTCCTTGGCTGCCAAACGTTCGGCAACTGCACTGGTTTCAAGGCTGTCATCGGCCCGGCTTGATTTTAAGTTGCCTGTTTCTGAGCCATACATTTCCGGGCTTTTTGTTTCAAAGTCGTTCGTTTCAGAGCTTTTTGTTTCAAAGGCTGAGCCTTGAGCATTCAAGCCCGTATCAGGAGCTTTGGATTGTTCACTTGGAGCCAGGCTCTTGCTGGGAAGTTGCAGCGCCGAGTTCTGCGCCTCAGGCTCCAAACTTAATCTATCGCTGCCATCGGCAGCGCTTGAGACTACTTTCGGCTGCGGCCGATTACGGCCCGTGGGTCCCGGCTCATACGGCACTGTCTGCGATGGCTCTGCTCGGTCACTACTTTGGTTTAGGGTTTGAGAAGCGCTTTGACTGCCACTTCCCAAATAACCGCCCAACCATAACCCCAACGCCAATAGAGAGATGCCAAGCAGCGTGCCACCGAGCAGCAACCACCAGGGATTGGCCGCCGCTTGACTGGCCTGCCCCACCGGCACATGAGCTAAGTTGTGGGGCTGCTGGCGTTTATCCAGGTCCTTGAGCATCTGATTGACCACACTCATAACCAGACTCCCTTCATGGCATAAACCCCGACCGAGGCGCCGACTGAAGTAAGGAGCAGTGCCAGAGTCGGCCAAAGCCAGCGCCAGTTCGAAGTACGGGAAGCATCTTCGGTATCCTTTATGGCGCCCTTGATATGCGCCGTTTTCACTTGCTGTTTGCCTTCACCGAAACAGAGCAGCAGCGCCTTGTGCGCCAAAATATTCACCAATCTGGGGATCCCTCTGGCAGCCACGGCGATACGTTTACTGTCTGCAGCGCTGAATAACGCCGGCCCCTGATAGCCGGCCACCGCCAATCTGTGGCGCAGATAGGCATAGACTTCATCCCGGGTCAGCGGCCGCAAGCGATAGCTGAAGGTGATCCTCTGGCGTAACTGTCGAAACTCTTGCTGCGCCAGGCGCGAATCCAGTTCGGGCTGGCCGAAGATCACCACCTGCAGCAACTTGCGGCTCTCGGTTTCCAGATTGGTCAACAGCCGCAAGGCTTCAAGACTCTCATCCGGCAAGGCCTGGGCTTCATCGAGCAACAAAACAATATTGAGCCCCTGGGCACTGAGCGCCAGCAGCTGCTGCTGGATAAGGCCACTGAGTTGCTGCTGATCTTTAATATCATTCACGGCAATCCCCAGCTCCTCGGCAATCGCCAGTCTGAGTTCTGCCGGGGTCAGATAAGGATTGGGCAACCAGGCGCAGCGAAACTGCTGCGGTAACTCGTTGAGCAGTTTGCGGCACAGCAATGTTTTGCCGGTTCCCACTTCGCCGGTGACCTTGATAAAACCTTCACCGGTTTGCAGCGCCACCTGCAGCACCTGCAAGGCCTCCACATGGGGAGCCAACCCCAGGAAAAATCCTGTATTTGGGGTCAGGGCAAAAGGCATGCTCTGGATGCCAAAATGCTGCAGATACATAGAAGCGGCTATTCCTGTGGATACCAGCGGTCAAGCAAGCTCTGAGAGCGTTGCAGTTCTTTTTGCCAGGTGCCATCAACTACCACGGTCGGCTTGAGCAAAATCACCAGCTCTGTCTTGCGCTTTAACTTGCTGC
Source organism: Shewanella sp. YQ_9 (assembly GCF_043103185.1). NCBI lineage: Bacteria > Pseudomonadati > Pseudomonadota > Gammaproteobacteria > Alteromonadales > Shewanellaceae > Shewanella > Shewanella sp. YQ_9. The sequence goes on along the minus strand of NZ_JBICJO010000076.1, from coordinate 47,066 downwards.
GATTGGTAAAGGCTTCACCGATAAAGGGTATATCGCCCAGCAGCGGCACCTTGGATACCACTTCGGTATTCTCGCTCTTCATCAGGCCGCCAATCACCACCACATCACCGGAAAGCGCCTTGATGACAGTGTCGGACTCACGGATTTCACTCTGGGCCAAGGGCAGATCCAACGAAGAGTCACTTATCTTGATGCTCTTTTTCTGCTCTTTCACATCTGTGACCGAAGGATGTACATGCAGCAAGACACTGCCGTCTTTGTCTATTTGGGGCGTCACATCCAGAGCGATTCCCGAGAAGAAGGGTGTCAGCTCCACCTCAGGCGATGTCACCGGTGTAGTGCTGGCCACTGTGGTAGAGGAGACATCCGTAACAAAGTATTCGTCACGGCCAACTTTGATCACCGCCTTCTGGTTGTTGGACGCTGTCACCCTGGGGCTGGAGAGCACATCGACATCGCCTTGGGTATCCAGCAGAGTGATCATGGCGGTGAAATCCGTGCCTTTGAGTGATAAAGAGGTCACCCCTCCTATGGCCTCAGTGATCTGATCGCCAAACGAGCCCTCGCTGGTGCCAAAATTAACCTTGGTGTTACCGTCGGCCAAAGCGCTGCCAAGCACATCCTGCCACTGGATCCCCTGCTGGTAACCATCGGAGAGGGTCACTTCGAGGATCTTGGCTTCCAGAATAACCTGCCGCTGCAAATGGCTCTCGGCGGTGGAGAGGAAACTGCGGATCTGCCGCAGCTCGTCCGGATTGGCTCTGACGGTAACCAAGCCAGCCTGGGGAGTGACCACTACAGAGCGGCCGTCGCCACTGCTGCCGAGAATCGATTCCAGGGTCTTTTGCAGCTCGCCCCAGAAATCTGTCTTGGTGCGGGAACTGATGAAAGTGCCGTTGGTGTTATTGCTGTTCTGGTCGTTGCCGTTGTTGTTACTACGGTTATTGCTGAAATTGCTGTTATTGCCGTTGTTCAGGCCATTATTGTTGAGGTTGTTATTGCTGTTGTTGTTATTGTTGTTGTCAGAGATCCTTCCCGAGCTGACCGAAGTCAGCGACAGACCGATACGCTCCATATAGAGGTAATTGACCGGGAAAGTCTCGGTTCTCAGGCCTGCCGGATAGACCCTCAGGATCCGTCCTTCCCGGCTGATTTCATAGCCGTAAATGTCCTGTACTACCTGCAAGGCTTCACTCAGGGTCACGCCCTTGAGCGATAAAGAGATATTGCCACTCACTTGCGGGTGCACAGCCACACTGAAGGGAGTGCCTTCCACCAGACTCGGGAAAAACACCCTGGCATCGACATCATTGGCCGAGACATCAAAACGCCGCTCGGTCTGCATAGGTGCGGCCAGCCCGGCCAGAAGACCATCGGCATTCAACTCTTGCTGCACACCGGGAGGCAAGCTGGCCGGAGGAGGCACTGCTGCCCTGGCATTTTGCTGCGCCATGGAATCGCGCAGCGCCTCTTTGGAGGCGGCTGGGTTGGGCCTATCCGTGGTTTGGCAGGCCGCCAGGCCCAGAGCCAGCAACGGCAGCATATAGGCGAGTCTGGTTTTCATTAATGTTTTTCCTTGCGCTCGGTAATCGCTTGAAACAGATAGAGTCGGCGACCATCGGCCAGTAAAACACTGTCCTGATCGATACGGCTTAACACCACCCCTTGAATCCTGTCTCCCTGGCGGTAAATTTGGTTATTAATCACGGCCCGCCTGCCCTGAGGTCCGCTGAGCAGGCTGCTCAGTATCAGGCCCTGCCCTCCTCCCTGCTCCTTGGCTGGCAAATTTACTCCCTGTGCCGGCATGGTAGGGTCCCGCAGGCTGGCTGCTGCCAGACCCTGGCTGCAGAGCATCGCCAATAAGATTAAGCACTTAGCTGGATGATGCCACACTGATAAAGTCCTCATTGATGCTGAGCGTGTATAACTCAAGTTGCACACTGGCCTTGGGATACTCAGACACCCGGTAATCCAGGCGCTTCCAATAGAGCTTGTCCGGCATGTTTTCCACCGCTTGCACAAACTTGAGCACGGCAAAATAGTCGCCTTCAAACTCCAGCACTATGCCGTGACTATAGAGATTCATCTGCTGCTCATCGTCCTTACCCACCACCAGCAAAGGTGTTGGGGCGACAGACTTGAAGCCGGTCAGCTGTATTCCTTGCACCCGTTCCAGCAAGGCGGTAAGCAATGATGGCATATAGCTGGCGGGCACCATGTCGACCATCTGGCGGTCCAGTTGTTGATCCAACGCGGCGATATCACGATTGACTTGCCCCAAGCGGGCCTTAAGCGGCGTATCAGGGTCTTCCGCTAGGCGTTGGCGATAGAGCTCCAGCTGTTGCTGACTGAGTTTGATGCTACTCTGGCCGGCATGCAGGCGTTGCAGATTGCTCTGGCGCTCCAGCCAGAAAGACTCCAGCGGCAGATACAGCAGAAACAGCAGCAATAACAGGCTGACTCCCGCCACCATGATCCTCTCTCTTTGACTCAAACCATCAAAGGCTTGGCCCAGACGCCGAAGGAAATTCATTTCTTCACCTCCCGGGCTTCACTGGTCAGGACGAAGGCCAGTGGCTGGCCTGGCTCCCGAGCCATGGTCATGGAAGCAAACGAGCGCCCTCTCAGACTCTCTGTTTGTTTGAGCTTGTCTATCCAGCGCGGCAGACTCTGCGGATATTGGCCGAAACCTTCAAACTCCAGCTTGTCTTCTTCAAGTTTGATGCGGCTCAGCCACACGCTGCCATCGGACACTTGGGCCAACTCCTGCAGCACAGGCGCAAAGCCCTTGGACGTCATGCGCTCCCGCTGCCCAAGCTCGGTCAACAATAAACCCTTGAGCTCTCGCTCCTGAGTACGACGCTCCAGCTCAATGACCAGCTCGGCACTAGGCTGACGCTTGGCCAATTCGGCTTCCAGTTGTTGTTTTTGGCTCTCCAAGGCCTGGCGCTGCGACTCGACCTCAAGCAACTGCCTGGACACTTGCGTTTGCTGCCACCATCCCAAGCCGATAAGTGAGAGTCCCAGTAACAAGAACACACCAGCAATAACCAGCAAACGAACAAAACTGAGCCTTAGCCTGGGAGGCAAGAGTGAAGACGAATAGAGATTGATCCGGGTCTTGCTCATTTGCTACCCCGCTCCAGTTCCAGATAGCTGAGCTCAGCCATTTTCATACCGACATCCATGCCATTGACCGGACGCACCTGCTGGTTAAAGTTACTGGACACAAGTTGCGCCAGGGCATCGGTTTGCCCCTGAACCATGATTTCAATCGAGGCTACCGGCGCTTGTCTGAGCTGGCTTTCAAAAAAGTCCATCGAGCGCTGGATCTCCAGGCTGAGGGTATCGGCAACGCCGAACCCCAAGGATTCGGCATCGGTCTGGTGCAGTTCGGCGAATCCGCGAATGCGCCGCTGCATGTAGAGTTCACCCTCGCGCACCACAGTGAGCAGTAACTCCTGCCCGGGAATTTGGCTGATCACCAGCCTGGCCATAGGGTCTTGGCCAAAGAGGTTAGTGGGCAGTAACTCTTCGATGCTGATCCCCACCAACTCCATACCGGCCTTGTCTATTCCCTGGGCCAAAGCAGATAGGCTGCTGCGGGAGCAAACCACCACATTGAGTTTGTCACTGCTTTTAATTGGTGATTCGAAGTAGTCCAGATGGATATCGGCCGGCGGCGTGCTGACCATGTCCTTGACCGCCCAAACCAGCGCTTGAGCCATCTCATCGGCTTCTACCTTGGGCCGGTCGGCGCTCAGGAGTTGATAATGACCAAAGCCCAACGCCAACTGCAGTTTCGAGGGGCCAAAGTCGGCATAGATAGCGGAAAACAGTGCATTCCAGTCATCTTTTTGCAGTGAATAGCTGTGGCAGAGTGCGCCTTGGCTGTCACTGCCGGGGCGAAAGACCCAGGCGTGATTGGCCGCGAGGAAGATGCCGGTAGCGACGCCGGATTCGGACGAGCCAAAGCTAAAAAGACGACTGATGAATGACTTGTTCGTCATAGGTAACCCTGAGTCCCTGTGAAAGTGGTTGGCCTGACCTCGGCCTTAAGGTTAACAACTTGCTGCAACCTTAAAAATTAAGTCAATATTTTGGCGTATCCATTCTAAACACTAATCACTTCATTTTATAGGCAAATATTCTCAAACTGAGAACTGCTCTAAAGATAGGCTCACCCATGCTGATAAACAAGTCAAACGAATACAAGGCTTGTACTCTAGCTCAGGCGCTGGCCGGCATAGGCTCGCTGAACCAGCTGCCCTGAGCGGCGCTGACGCCGAGTATTCTCAAAGTCTGCCACTCTTCGAACAGCTCCACGCCTTCGGCGCAAACCTGTACTTCGGTGCGGTAGAGTCCACCTATCAGGCTGCGAACAAACAGCTGATTTTCGGGCCGTAAATGGATCTGCCGCACTATGGATCTGTGCAGTTTAATCAGCTCGAACCCCGTGTCCTGAATATACTGGGTGCTGATCACCTGCTGCCCCACATGATCGACACACAGGCGCGCGCCCATTTTGCGGATCATTTGCAGCCTGGAGGCTATCTTCTCCTGATTGGGCGCCGCGATATCCTCACTGACCTCGAAGATCAACCTGCCGGTCAGATCCCGGTATTCCAGCAAGGTGGTACGCAGCCAACGGATAAAGGCGCGACTCATCAGCGAATCCAGGCTCAGGTTGATGCTGAAACAAACCTTCTTGTCCGGCTCACTCGGCAGCAACTCAAACAAGACTCTTTCCAGAGTCTGGCGCTCAATTTGCGGCATCAGCCCACATTTAACCGCCATAGGCAGAAACAGGGTCGCCCGCACCAGATTGCCCTCGGGATCTCTGGCCCGGGTGAACACCTCTCTATGGTGCAGTTTGCCGTCACAATCCATCACTGGCTGGGTATAAGCGAGAAAACGCTTGTTGACCAAGGCCATTTCCAGGAAGCTGCGCCAGCGCACCGAGCCCTTGGCAAACTCCTGATCCACCGCGCCCTTGTCATACATAAACCAGGTATTGATCCCCTGCAGCTGAGCCGCTCTCAGGGCCATTTCCGCCTCTTCCAGCAACTGTTGCTGACCATCGCCCACCTTGAAGTAAGCGCCGCCGAGATGATAGAAGTTGTCGGCGTTGTCCAGCTTGGGCAACACTTGGCTTTGGCAGACTTTCAGCAGCCGGATCGCCAGTTGATCGGCCTCCGCCAGGGAAATCTGGGTCACCACTATTGCAAACTGGTTATGGGAACGGCGGGCAAAGAAACTGTTGGGCTGAGACTGCAGTATCTGGCTGATGCCGTTGACGTTTTGTCTTAGCAGCTCCAGCGTCAGGCTGTCTCCCAGCTGTTGCTGCAGCAGATCCAGATCCTCCAGCTCCAACAGATAAAGCACCCCATGGGCTATCATGCCCTGTTCATTGCTCAGGGCATCGAGGCGGTTCTTGAGAAACAGGCGGTTACCTATGCGGGTGTCGGGATCCAGGAAAGTATTGCTGCGGATAAACTTGTCAAATCTGGCCCGCTCTTTCTGGGCATCGGCCAGCTCTTCCAGCAAGCGACTTAGGGCACGGTTAATCAATCTGGGTTTACCCTTGCCCGGCATCGCCAGCGCTTTTTCATGCTCACCCAAGAGGATTAAACGGCTGCGCTGTGCCAGCTCTTCAATCCCCTCCAGTTGCCGCGAATACCAGAGATAGCCGAAACGGACAAACGCCAGCACGGCACCCACGCCGACCAGAATGATCAAGACTTCGTACCAACCTGGTCTGTGCTGGGAAAACGGCTGCGGCAGTTCCAGCTCCATGCGGATACCCGGGTTGTTCTTCAGCGGTGACTGATAACGCACCAGGTTTTCTGTGCCTATATTTCCTTTATATTCAAACAATAACTTGTCGTAATGCCAGAGCTTAAAGCTGGCGGCGTTGTAGGCAATCAACATGGGAGGCAGCCAGGACTCCAGTTCCCAATTGCTGCTGGGTTGGTACTGGTTGCTCAGCATGGTTTCCAGCTCCGTGACCTTCTGTTGCTGGAACTTGTAGGTCAGCTGCAGGAAACTCATCATGGCACAGAGCAGAAACACAAATGCCACTGTCGTCAGCGACAAGAGCCAAAAACTGGTGAGTTTTTTTGTGAGAATTCGGGTGAGTTTCATCGAGGGCGATCCTGCCAGTCTTCTTATTCTTCTAAGTATTGAGCCGCCTCACTGCGGGAACTCAGTCTGTTGATTATTCAGCAGCCATACGCAAAAGGCAACCGACAAGCTGCACAGCACGGCAAATACCCCGTCTGCCTTGCAGAAACAACAAAGGGGCCAAACAAGGCCCCTTGGGAATAAAACTGCTATCAGACTTCCGGGTATTGCGGCAGTGTGTCTATCTGAGCAACCTGAGAGTCTATGGCTGCTTGCGCCACAGCCTTGGCGACTTTGGGCAACAATCTAGGATCCATAGGCTTGGGCAGCACATATTGCGGGCCGAAACTCAACTCGCTGACATTGGGGTAAGCCGCCAACACAGATGCTGGCACAGGCTCCTTGGCCAGTTCAGCAATGGCATAAACCGCGGCTATCTTCATCTCATCATTAATGCGGCTGGCACGCACATCCAAAGCGCCACGGAAAATGAATGGGAAACAGAGCACATTGTTGACCTGGTTGGGATAGTCGCTGCGACCGGTTCCCATGATCAAATCGCTACGTATCTCATGAGCCAGTTCAGGCTTGATCTCGGGATCCGGGTTGGAGCAAGCGAAGATCACCGGCTTCTCGGCCATCATAGCCACTTCCTCGGCGCCGAGAACATCAGGGCCAGACAGCCCCAGGAACACGTCGGCCCCCTTGATCACATCCTGCAGCGTGCGCTTGTCTGTGTTGTTGGCAAACAGCGCCTTGTACTCGTTGAGATCTTCACGACGGGTATGGATAACGCCCTTTCTATCCAGCATGTAGACATTTTCACGCTGGGCTCCACACTTGACCAGCATGCTCATACAGGCGATGGCCGCTGCGCCTGCGCCCATACAAACAAACACAGCCTCTTCCAGTTTCTTGCCCTGGATCTCGAGGGCATTGATCATCCCGGCGGCAGTAACGATTGCCGTACCGTGCTGGTCGTCGTGAAACACAGGAACCTGGCAGCGCTCGATCAGCTCACGCTCGATTTCAAAGCACTCAGGCGCCTTGATGTCTTCCAGGTTGATACCGCCAAAAGTGTCGGCAATCGCTTCGACTGTATGAATAAACTCTTCAGCTGTGCGGTGTTTTACTTCGATATCTGTGGCGTCGATATTAGCGAAGTGCTTGAATAGCAAAGCCTTTCCTTCCATTACCGGCTTGGATGGCAAGGTGCCTAGGTTACCCAGCCCCAGAATGGCGGTACCGTTGGAAATCACGGCAACCGTGTTGCCCTTGTTGGTATATCTGTACGCATTGGCAGGATTGGAAGCGATTTCACGTACCGGCTCTGCCACCCCCGGGCTGTACGCCAGCGCCAAATCCATACTGGTCTCGGCGGGCTTGGTCAGCGTCACTGCGGTTTTGCCTGGAACGGGGAACTCATGGTAATCGAGCGCTTTTTGACGGAAATCTGTCATTTTTAAATCCTGAAATGCGGAATGATATTAAGTAAAAACCGTACAAACACAGGTCTGGATCACCGCAGAACTTCCTCTACAGTGACTCAAATCACAAGGCGCTAAAGATACGCGAAAAGGCACTGTTTTAAAACAGTGAGATAGAAATTTTCCGCTTAAGTCAGGCATTTTGCTTCTAAGGGGGATTTTCTAAACTTATCTGTGATGGATGAGTGGCGATCATCTGCCATTTTTTGTAGGAAAAATACAACTTACCCCGCACTATAACGGCTCTTTTGAGCGAGTTCAGCGCTAAAAGGTTGCTAAAATTACCAGATCCGGCCTGAGGTATGCCGACATAGAAGTTATTATCCAGAATAAGCCACAAATACTGTCCCTTTCTTTCAAAATCTGTCACCACACCTCTGACCAGCCGATACTGATTTAAATCCTGCTGGCCGATAGCCGAAACCGCCTTGGGGGCATAGTCATCAAACACCCACAAACCTGTACTCTGAGTTCGTGCTTGCTGCTCCAGCTTGGCAAAGCATTCCCAAAACGGATGTTCCTCATAGACCCTGGCCATGGCAAAACCCTGTTGCAGCAGTTCCTGCTGCAACAATAAACCATCCGGAGTAAAGACATAGGCCAGAGTGCGACCATAGGGATCCAGCTTGGTTGGGCCAAACATCAGCGCCAGCTCGTCCCCCGTTTTGAGCTTAGAGGCGACAAAGGCCCTGGCCTCCAGACTGTAGCGCTGGGAGAGACTGGGATACTGATGATCTATCTCGGGGGCATTGACACCTATCAAGCGTATCAGGCGGCCATCTTTGAGTGTAAGGGTATCGCCATCATTGATATAGGCGAGTGTAACCTTTTCGCTGGCAGTATAGGGAATACACAGATTGCCGCTTGTGCTGGCCTGCGCCAATCCCAAAGACAGCAAACTGCCCAGCAGCAACAGACATATAATCATGCATGAATGACGCCCAAAGCCAGAGTCTGAGTTAGTACTGTGCCATTGAGATATCATGGCGCCTCCCTTGGCTGTAATTGCCTCTTGGCTGAGTGGAATCACGGTCAAAATCCTTTTTAACTCTTAACGTTGCCCCCTAGCCCCGGGTCAAGGTGATATCCGAAACATAACCGTGGGCACAACTTTGCAAGGCCTGACTGAGCATGGCTGCGGCTTCATCGGCAGTCATAAAGCTCGACGTATCCACCAATTTACCGCTGCTGGGCCAGAACCCGGTTGCCATTCCGCCGGGGTAGACAGCTATCAGTTTTATCTTGCTGCCCTTGAGTTCCAAGCGCAGGGACTCCAGCATGCCTCTGACGGCCCATTTTACCGCGCAGTAACTGCTCTCTCCGGCCTTGGGTTGCAGCGCCGCGGTAGACATGACAATCACCAGTGTCATGGACTCTTGCCGCCAACGGGCCAACATGGCTCTGAGCAGCAACAGAGTGGACAGCAGATTATTGTCGATAAGGGTCTTTATCTCGACCGGTGACTGAGTTTCCAGGTTACCGAAGCGGCCGCTGCCGGCACAGTGCAGCAGCATTTCGGGGGCCTCGCCCAAGGTATCGAGCAGAGCCTCAATCGCTTGCGGATTGGTTAAATCTGTGGCTTGGCAACTGACACCAGGCAACTCTGCCGCCAATTGTTGCAGCCTCTGTTCGCTGCGGCCGGTTAACAACAAGGACGCACCTTCAGCATGATAATGCCTCGCCAGCGCTGCCCCCAAGCCACTGCTGGCCCCGGTGATCAATTTCATTTGCTTTGTTCTCCGACTTCAGATGGGGACTGTGACAGAGGCCGATAGGTTTGGCTTTGCCAGTCAAATTGATAGGTTTTGCCCTGCCATTGATACAAGGTGCGATTACCCTGTTGTATCACCCTGGCATTGGCCGGTAGGCTGGCACGACTCCCTGTGTCGGCCAAGGTTTCGAAGTGAGTCGTTACTCGCTGCGGTGGCGCCACCACCACAGGCTCCGGCTTGGGTTGCCTGCGATATACATAGGGGCGCTGCCAGCGATCTCTGTACCAAGGGTCATCCCACTGCCAACGATTCCACGGGTCGTAGCGCCAGGGCGATAGCCAGGGATTGTTAACGCCCCAATACAGGCCCCAATGACTTCGTGAGCCATGGTTATGCCGGCGGTTGTCATCTCCTCTATGAATATCACCCTGATAGTGGCGCTCGGCATGGGAGTTATCCATGGCAGCAGCCACCAGTGGCAAACTCATCAGTATCAGACTCAGGAAAAATGCTCGTTTCATATAGCCTCCAGGCTTCAAGGCCCGCAGCTTTCATGCTACTACGGCTGGCGCCCGGATTCATCAGTGAATCGCAGGAGAAATAAAGATGACTCAGCGGGCATTCAGCCAAGGGTCGCCTGTTTGTCTCTGCTCCCCCATGCGACAGCAGTTAACCGCTGCCGGGATTAATGCTATAGTGCGCGCCATTAATGCATTCGGCAGCGAGGCTATTTCCACATGAGTTTTAAGGATTTACGCAGTTTTATCGATCACCTCGAGAGTCAGGGTGAGCTCAAGCGTATCAGCTATCCGGTTGATCCTTATCTTGAAATGACCGAAATAGCCGATCGGGTGCTGCGTGCCGGTGGCCCGGCCCTGCTGTTTGAAAATCCCAAGGGCAAACAGATGCCCGTGCTGGTGAATCTCTTCGGTACTCCGAAGCGGGTCGCCATGGCGCTGGGCAAGGATGATCCCATGGCACTGAGGGACGTGGGCGAACTGCTGGCGTTTCTCAAGGAGCCCGAGCCACCCAGGGGCTTCAAGGATGCCATTGCCAAGATCCCCATGTTCAAGCAAGCACTGAACATGCCGCCCAAGACAGTGCGTAACGCCCCTTGCCAGGAGGTGGTGTTGCAAGGCGATCAGGTCGACCTGACCGCCCTGCCCATTCAGCACTGCTGGCCCGGCGATGTTGCACCGCTGGTAACCTGGGGTTTGACCATCACCAAAGGGCCGAGACAGAAACGCCAGAATCTGGGGATCTACCGCCAGCAACTGCTGGGCAAAAACAAGCTGATCATGCGCTGGCTGTCACACAGAGGCGGGGCATTGGACTTTGCCGACTTCAAGCAGCAGCACCCAGGTGAAAAATATCCTGTGGTAGTGGCTCTGGGCAGCGACCCTGTCACTATTCTCGGCGCCGTCACTCCAGTGCCCGATGCCATGAGTGAATATGCTTTTGCCGGACTGCTGCGCGGTGAGCGCACCGAAGTGGTCAAGGCCTTGAGTTGCGATCTGGAAGTGCCTGCCACCAGTGAGATCATTCTCGAAGGTTATATCGATCCCGAAGAGATGGCGGTGGAAGGCCCCTACGGTGACCACACAGGTTATTACAATGAAACCGACAGCTTCCCTGTGTTTACCGTGACCCATATCAGTCACAGAAAAGACGCCATCTACCACAGCACCTACACGGGAAGACCACCGGATGAACCGGCCATGCTCGGGGTTGCCCTCAATGAGGTCTTCGTTCCTATCCTGCGCAAGCAGTATCCGGAAATCGTCGACTTTTACCTGCCACCGGAGGGTTGTTCCTACCGGATGGCGGTGATCTCCATCCGCAAACAATATCCCGGCCATGCCAAGCGGGTGATGATGGGGGCCTGGTCTTTCCTGCGTCAGTTTATGTATACCAAGTTTATTGTCATAGTTGACGAAGACGTGAATTGCCGCGACTGGCAGGACGTTATCTGGGCCATAACCACTCGGATGGATCCCAGCCGCGACACTGTGATGATAGACAACACACCCATTGACTATCTGGATTTCGCGTCACCCGTGGCGGGACTGGGATCCAAGATGGGCCTGGATGCCACCAATAAGTGGGAAGGTGAAACCAACCGCGAATGGGGCACCCCAATAGTGATGGACCAAGAGGTTAAGCAGCGAGTGGACGAGATTTGGGAGCAGTTGGGCATAGAAGACCAAGCTACCCTATAATCCGCAATAACTGCTTTAGCCATTATTAAAATAAGCCTTCAACAGAGAGGTAAAAAGGAAGTTCGATGAATAGCATCCGCTGTAAGATAGAGAAAGTTGCCCCATTCAATGACGCTGTGTACCAAGTATTGCTGCGCCCCGAAAAACCGCTGGAGTTCAAGGCCGGTCAATACCTGTGTGTGGTAATGGGTGAGAAAGACAAGCGTCCCTTCTCCATAGCTTCGGCTCCCGGCAGCGAACTCATAGAACTTCACATAGGCGCAGCCGTCAGCGAGAGCTATCCCATGCAAGTGGTCGAGCAGCTGAGAAACAACAGCCATATCGATATCGAAGCTCCGGGCGGCGAAGCCTTCCTCAGACACCAGAGTATCAGGCCCAGACTGCTGGTTGCCGGTGGTACAGGCTTCTCCTATATCAAGAGCCTGGTAGAGCAGCAAATCGCCCTGGGGCAAAAGGTTGAAACCCTGCTCTATTGGGGCTGCCGCAATCCTGAAGCCATGTACTACGAAGCCATCGCCAGAGAGTGGCATCAAGCGCACCCTTGGTTGCACTTCGTGCCGGTTGTAGAACAGGCCGAGGCCGACTGGCAAGGGAAACAGGCCAATCTGCTGGCGCAGATACGCTCGGACTTTGTCAGCCTGGTGGGCTATGACATCTATATTGCCGGTCGTTTCGACATGGTCGGTGCCGCGCGGGAGCTGTTCCGCGAGATGGGACTGGATGAAGCCCACCTCTACGGCGATGCCTTCGCCTTTATCAAATAACTGTCTTCATCATTATCCAATAATGGCCGCTGCCAGCGGCCGCTATTTTTTGCCACCATTAATGTGTGTCAGCTCTCATCCACCGGGGTGCACAGTCCCAGCGCTCTGACATAGAATAAACAGATACACAGAAACCCCGGACACAATGGAGTTCCCATGAGTCATCCTCAAGTCACATCACTGAAACTGAAGCGTAAATCCAAACTGCTCGAGATAGGCTTCGATGATGGCAGTCAGTATCAACTGAGCTGCGAGTTTCTGCGGGTTCACTCTCCATCGGCCGAAGTACACGGCCATGGCAACCCCAAGCTGGTGACTCACAAAAAAGAGGTCAACATCAGCGCCATTGAGCCGGTCGGCAATTATGCAGTGAAGCTGGTCTTCGACGACGGCCATGATACCGGCCTCTATTCCTGGCAGATACTGCACCAGCTCTGCACCCAACACACCGAACTCTGGGAACAATATCTGGCTAGGCTGCGTGCCGAAAAGGGCAGCCGTGAAGCCCTGATCAGCATGAATATCAAATATAACTGAGGAAGGTGCAAACAAATTCCACGAGGACTTATTCGTACCTTTGCTAGCGGATCAGCGAGCCCAAAGGCAGCCCGCTGAGCGCCTTGGCATCCTGCTTGGAAAACCAGGTGTCGGGTAATGTCACCTGCTGCCACAGCTCCCGGCACAGCGATTGGCTGTCCTGCCAATTGCCGGCCAACAGCCAAGGCACCAGCAGATCGCCCACATCCGGGTAGTTAATCGGCTCAGGGCTACCCCGTTTGAGCCAACGTTTCACCGTTTGCGGCTCCAGCGTCATCATGCTGTCGGCCGCTGCCAGCAGCTCCAGGGCGGCCACATTCGACAGCTGTTCAAACTGCCCAAGCAAGGGTTTAACCAAGAGCTTTTTACCCAAGGTCAGGGCTTCACTGGCCAGTTCAAATCCGGCATTGGCTATCACCCCACCGCAACTGGCGAGATCGGCCTTGAAGCCTTCACGATCAAAACCATGCCACAGAATATGCTCAGGTAAAGCAACTGGCGCCGCCTGGCTGTGATACACCATAAAACGGTAGTCATGGAAAGGGTGCAATAATTCGGCAATAGCTTGTGGGCTCTCAAACGGCAGATACACCAAAATATCGTGCGAATGTTCCACGGCGCAGCGGCTGACATCGACAAAGGGCGGCAATATCGGATAACCAAAGTGATGCCAGTGACACCCCAATGCCTGATCCACGGGAGCGAAGTTTTCCAGCAACCAGTCGTTGAACCAGGAGTTTCCTACTTTGGGCACAGGGTATTTGAGGGAAGCCTGATGACTAATGCCTATGCTGGGCACCCCCTGACGCCTGGCGGCCCAGGCCGAAACCGGCTCAAAGTCATTGAGCAAGAGATCATAGCCACTGAGATCCAACTCGCGAATGTCTCGCCAAAGCTCAATGGCGGAATTGTGCATCAGTGTCTTGGGGATGCTGACCCGTCCCTTTTGAGTCACAAAGGTCAGCCCGGCACAGACCCGGTAATCGCCGAAGGCCTGCATATCAAAAAACTGCTCCGGCTGGCGACCACTGAAGAAATAATCAACCTGAATATCGTGCTTTGCCAAGGCTTTGGCTACTACTCTGGCGCGACTCAAATGGCCATTCCCTGTGCCCTGAACGCCGTAAAGTATCCGCATTGATAGTCCTTATATCCAAACTACTGCTATGAGAGTGGCACTGCAGCCCAAAAGGGCACCGGCCAAGATATCGAGAGGGTAGTGAACACCGAGAAACACTCTGGAAACCCCAACCAGGCCAGCCCAGATAAATGCCGGCACTGCCAGCTGCGGGTAAATTTGCCATACCGCACTGGCAAACACGAAGGCACCCGCCGTATGGCCGGACGGCAGACTGAATTTGTCAGAGGGCTCAAAGCTGGCCCTGAAGCCCACCAGAACCTGATGACATGGGCGTTTACGGCGAATGGCATTTTTGAGTAACAGGTACAAAGGCAATTCCACGGCATACGCCAACAGCAACAAAGCGAAGAAGCGTTGTCCATCCTGCTCCAGCAACATAAGCAACGCCAGACACAGGTAAAGCGGACCATTACCCGATGCAGAAAACTTGAGGGCGCTGGCTTCCAGATCATGTTTGCGGCCAAATTGTGTCAGCGCGCGAAAGGTTCGAAGATCGAGTTCAGCAAGGTAGGTAAACATGGCTGAGGCTCCTTCTGTGGACAGTAAGGAGCCGGGTCAAGGGCTCCGTTCTGTGTAGCAGTAAAGAGCCTAGTCAAGGGGTGTGACGGACAGGTGACACCTGCCCTAAGCTTTTATGACATCAGGCAGTGACAGTAGCCCGGCCACGATAGATTTTGATCAAATGATAGATGTTGATACAAGCCACAAAGGCGTTCATCCCCGCTACCGGCCAGGCAGAAATAGCTGCACCGTAAATCACAAACAGGGTACAACCGGTAAAGTTGATCCAACGCAGCCAGATAATGTCCTTCATCATCAGTGAAATGGCCACCATGATGGAGGCAAAATAGCCAACGATTTCAACTGTGTTAAGAGCTTCCATAAGGCACCTCATTAAGGCCCTCTGCCGTCCATAAGCCTGACGGGGGATCCGTGCCCCTAAAGCAGGTTAAAGTTAAGTAAGTTTGAATGGTGCCAATGCTAACAAAAGTCACAACAGAGTTGTAATAAAAATACGTTATTTAATGAGCTGCATCAAAAAACGCTGCATATATAGACAGGAGTTACGAAATATTACCACGCAAATGTTAACGGAGAGAAAATCCAGCAATACCGTGATTGATAACACTTTTCTTTTCAAGAATCCCTTATATACTGGCACTTAGTGCGTTATCCCGCGGTCTTGTCAGACCCTGCGGTTCAACAGGAGTGTAAATATGGAATACAACACCTCAGAACTTTGTGACATGTACCTGGATGTTGTCGATGTCGTCGAGCCCATGTTCAGCAACTACGGTGGCTGTAGTTCATTTGGCGGCTCCATTAGCACCATCAAGTGTTTCGAAGACAACGGCCTCATTCTCGATGTATTGCAGGACGATGGCGAAGGAAAGGTTCTGCTGGTAGACGGTGGTGGTTCTCTGCGCCGGGCGCTGATCGATGCCTCGATTGCCGAGGTTGCGGTCAACAACAACTGGGAAGGCATTATCGTTTACGGTAGCGTGCGCGATGTCGATGCCCTCGAAGAGCTGGATATAGGTATCCAGGCTTTGGCCTCCATTCCTGTTGGTGCCGATGGCAATGCCATTGGTGAAGTGGACATTCCGGTGAACTTCGGTGGCGTCACCTTCCTGCCTGGCGATCATATCTATGCCGATAACACTGGGGTGATTCTTTCTCCCGAGCCTTTGGATATCGACTGATAACGACCTCTGCACAAAAGCCGGCCTCTGCCGGCTTTTTTGTTGCCTTTTGCTCAGCCTCGGCCAGAATAGAGGCTATTCTTGCCCCGTCAGAGAAAGGGATATTCTATGGAACTGCCGCTCTCCCCCATCACGCAAGCCAAGCTGGCTCAATCTTTCAGCCCCAGAGAAGGTGAAACCCGTCTGGGTCAGAAAGTGCGCCTGCTGCCAGGCGCGGCAAGCTATATGGATGCGCTGACCCAGGCCAAAGCCGCAGGCGCCCGTTTTGCCATTATCGGAATCAAGGAGGACCTTGGGCCCAGGGCTAATCTAGGGCAAGGCGGTGCCAACCAGGCCTTTGCCGCCATGTTGCCGGCGCTGCTTAATCTGCAGTCCAACCGCTTTTTAAGTGGTGAAGAATGCCTGCTGCTGGGGGAAATCACCCCGGTTGCCAATGCTGCCAATGATTGTCAGCAACTCAGACAAGAGGTGGAGTCTCTGGATCAGCAGGTCATCGAAGCCCTGACTCCGGTTTTTGCCGCCGGGCTTGAGCCCATTGTCATCGGCGGTGGCCACAACAACGCCTTTGGCTTACTCAGCGCCGCCCGGGCGGCATTATCCAAGCCGCTGGCGGCGGTCAATCTGGATCCTCATTCAGACTTCAGGTTGCGTGAAGGCCGCCACAGTGGCAATGGTTTCAGTTATGCCGCGGCCAACGGCGCCCTGGGGCATTATCACGTGCTCGGGCTGCATGAACTGAAAAACAGTGAAGCCAATCTGGAACAACTTACGGCATTTGGAGGCAGTTGGCACAGCCTGCAGCAGATTTGGGTACGTCGCGAGCTGAGTTTAGAACAGGCACTGAGCGACATTGCCCGCCAGCTGCGTCATACAGGTCTACCGGTCGCCATAGAGCTGGATCTGGATGCCATAACCCAGATGCCATCCAGTGCCTCAACCGTTGCCGGTATTCCGTTGTTGGATGCGGCACATTACGTCAGCCATATGGCGCGCCACACCCCAAGTGTTTATCTGCATCTGGCCGAAGGCGCCCCGGCATGCCACGACGCAGGTTTAGCCGCCGGCTACAAGGCCGTCGGTCAGTGCCTTGCCGAACTGATTTACGCCTATCTACAGGCCAAACAGGTCTGAACACTGCCACACTCTTTTCGCTTTAGCACCGCCAAGCTTGCCCGTGCTCAAATAGGCAGGACGGCTCAGCTAGGTTCAGCCGCAATAGGGAATACTATGGCGGCTGGGGCTATTCACCCCCGGCGGATATTGTGGTCTAATGCGCAGTCTGGCCTGGGGGCCAACAGCATTTTTTACTGCGGCGATCACAGCTTGGCCGCGCAAAGATTCAGCAAGCTGTACCAATAGCTTACACTCGCTGCACTACGAGCTAGTCATAGGAATACACTGATGTCTGAAGACTCACCAAAGAGTACACATTTCGGGTATAAAACTGTCGAAGCCGATAAGAAGGCCGACCTGGTAGCCGGAGTCTTCCATTCCGTTGCCACTAAATACGACATCATGAACGATGTTGCTTCTTTTGGTATCCATAGATTCTGGAAACGCTTCACCATTGAGTGCGCCGGTGCCCGTCCGGGAATGAAGGTGTTGGATCTGGCCGGTGGTACCGGTGATTTGACCGCCAAGTTCTCTCACCTGGTGGGTGACAAGGGTCAGGTTATCCTGGCGGATATCAATGATTCCATGCTCAAAGTCGGTCGCAGCAAGCTGCGCGACAAGGGCATAGTGGGCAACGTCAGTTATGTACAGGCCAACGCCGAAGCACTGCCCTTCCCGGACAATCACTTCGATATCATCACCATCGCCTTTGGCCTGCGTAATGTGACCGACAAAGACGCGGCGCTGCGCTCCATGCAACGTGTGCTCAAGCCAGGCGGTAAGTTGTTGGTATTGGAGTTTTCCAAGCCACAGCATGAGATCATGCGTAAGGCCTACGATCTGTATTCATTCAAGATCCTGCCAAAGATGGGTCAGCTGGTTGCCAAAGATGCCGACAGCTACGAATACCTGGCCGAGTCCATCCGTATGCACCCGGATCAGGAAACCCTGAAACAGATGATGCAAGATGCCGGCCTGGAGCAGGTGGATTACATCAATATGACCGACGGCGTAGTGGCTCTGCACCGAGGCTATAAGTTCTGAGATGAATGAGCTGAGCCTGACATCCCAGTGGCGGCTGCTGTGCTGCGCCGCTCTGGAGATGGCGCTAGAGAAAGTCACCGACCAAGCCGAGGGCGAATATGCCCGGTTGAAATCGCTGCACGGTAAAGTCCTGTGTCTGCAACTCAGTCAACTGAACTGGCCGCTTTATTTAGTGTTTGCCAAAAAAATTCAGGTGCTTTCCAGCTATGAAGGTGAGGCAGCGGTTACCGTCAAGGCCGATGCCACCACCCTCTACCGCCTGGGCGAAGGCGAAAGCCTCACCGAGCTTATCAAACAAGATAAGCTGGTAATCGAAGGGGAACTCGCCTTGCTGCAAACATTCAGCCATTTTCTGCAGCAGGTCAGGTTTGACTTTGCCGAGCCTTTGTCCCGGTATCTGGGCGATGCCCCGACTCATATCTTGTTAAGTGGTCTGCAGCGAGCCAAGGCAGATTTAAGCCGGGTTTTTAACAAGACCCAATCCCATCTGGCGCAATTAACCACCGAAGAGTACAGATTAGCCCCTCATCGGCTTGAATTTATTCACCATTGCGACAAAATTGACGAGCTTGCGGCCGCCACGGACGCTCTGGAACAACGACTCGCCAATTTGAAGGACAAGAAAAGCCCATGAGTTTCGCCAGTATCAAGAGAGGATATCAGGTTATCAGCATTGCCCTGCATTATGGTTTGGACGAGCTGTTGCCGAAAAAGTTGACCCCTTGGTACTTCAAACTCTGGCGCCGCAGTCTGTTCTGGCTGCGTAACAAACATAAATCCAAGGCCGGTGGTGAACGGCTGAAACTGGCCATGCAAGAGTTGGGGCCGGTTTATATCAAGTTCGGCCAGATGCTCTCCACCCGTCGCGATCTGCTCAGCGATGAATGGGCCCATGAATTGGCCATGTTGCAGGACAGAGTCCCGCCATTTGACTCCAAGCTGGCGCGGGAAGCCATTGAAGCCGAACTCAAGGCCCCCATAGAAACCCTGTTTGACGACTTTGACGATACCCCGCTGGCCTCGGCATCTATTTCCCAAGTGCACACGGCAACGCTCAAGTCCAACGGCAAGCCCGTGGTTCTCAAGGTATTACGCCCCAATGTAGAGCAAAACATTCTCGCCGACCTGCAACTGATGAGCCAGAGTGCCAATCTGCTGGAAACCATTCTCGGCCCGGATAATCGCCTGCGCCCGGCCGAAGTGGTGGAAGACTACCGCACTACCATTCTGGGAGAGCTCAACCTTAAACTGGAAGCGCTCAACACGGTCAAGCTGCGCAACAATTTTATCGACTCCAACGCCCTCTATATTCCCTATGTTTATGAAGAGCTGTGCTATCCAAGGCTGATGGTGATGGAGCGCATCGAGGGGATCCCGGTTTCGGACGTTGCCGCGCTCAAGGCCCAGGGTACCAACCTCAAGCTACTGGCCGAGCGTGGGGTGGAACTCTTTTTTACCCAGGTATTTCGCGACAACTTTTTCCACGCCGACATGCACCCGGGCAACATCTTTATTTCCCGCGAGCATCCGGAAGATCCTTTCTATATTGGTCTGGACTGCGGCATCATGGGAACGCTCAACGACACGGATAAACGCTATCTGGCGGAAAACTTCCTTGCCTTCTTCAATCGTGATTACCGCCGTATCGCCCAGCTGTATGTGGAATCCGGTTGGGTTTCGGCCGATACCGACATTCAGGCCTTCGAGCAAGCAGTCAAAGTGGTGTGTGAACCTATGTTCAACAAGCCGCTGGACGAGATTTCCTTCGGCCATGTGCTGCTGGAACTGTTCCGTACCGCCCGCCGCTTCCACATAGTGGTACAGCCACAGTTGGTCTTGCTGGAAAAGACCTTGCTCTATATCGAAGGCTTGGGACGTCAGCTCTATCCTCAGTTGGATCTGTGGCAAACGGCCAAGCCTTTCCTCGAACAGTGGATGGCCGAACAGGTCGGTCCAAAGGCAATGTTCAAAAAAGTGCAAACACAATTGCCCTTCTGGTCTGATAAACTTCCAGAGTTTCCGGAGCTGATATATGACAATCTGAAGCTGGGGCGAAATCTCCTTGGAGCTCAGCAGCAGATGTTGGACAAATATCTGAAGCACCAGCAGAAAGCGCACAAGAGCAATTATTTGTTAATCACATCCGCAATTTTGTTGATCTGTGGCACGATTTCACTCAGTCAGGACGCTACACTGTGGCCTTCCTATGTCAGTATGGGAGCCGGAGCAATCCTGTGGTTTATTGGATGGCGATCCAGGCCCAAAATTAAGAAATTTTAATTAGTACATTTTAATTAAAGGTTCATAATTGAACCAAGATTATCTAAGAGGAAACCTTCATGGGTGGTATCAGTATTTGGCAACTTCTCATCATCGCGTTAATTGTAGTGCTGCTGTTCGGCACCAAGAAGCTGCGTTCACTGGGCGGCGACCTCGGCGGAGCAGTCAAGGGATTCAAGAACGCCATGTCCAGTGACGAAGACAAGAAGGCCATCGAGGACACTTCTGCACAGAACACTCAGGCAGACCCCAAAGCACAGGCGGCTGATAAGAAGCCAGAGTCCAAGGACAAAGAACAGGCGTAATTCCCTATGTTCGATGGTATCGGCTTTATGGAGCTGCTGCTCATCGGGGTATTGGGGCTGGTCGTTCTCGGCCCCGAACGTCTCCCGGTAGCGGTACGTTCAATTACCGGTTGGATCCGTGCCATGAAACGCATGGCCAATTCGGTCAAAGATGAACTTGAGCAGGAGCTCAAGATCGAGCAGTTACATGCAGACCTGAAGAAGGCCGAGAGCAAGGGCCTCAGCAATCTGTCTCCCGAACTGCAGGAGTCTATCGACCAACTGAGAGAGGCGGCCCAATCGGTCAACCGTCCCTATCAGGTTGAAGACAGCAAATCTCCAGCCCAGGAAGCACCCAAGGCAGAAGCCGCTGTCGAGGAGAAGACACCTGCCACCGAGACGGCTCCCAAGCCGACAGGTACTGACACTAAATAATGGGTAAAGCATGTCGCAACAGCAGCCATTAATCAGCCACTTGCTGGAACTGCGCACTAAACTGCTCAGAGCTATAGCAAGTGTGCTCATCGTGTTTATCGCCCTGGTTTATTGGGCAAACGACATCTATCACTACATGGCGATCCCATTGATGCAGTCACTGCCGGATACCGGCAGCATGATTGCAACGGATGTGGCCGCACCGTTTTTCGCTCCCTTTAAACTGACGCTGGTACTGTCTTTTTTCATTGCTGTGCCCTATGTGCTGTATCAGATCTGGTCCTTTGTTGCGCCCGGACTGTATAAACATGAAAAACGTCTGGTAGTCCCGCTATTGTTCAGCAGTACTCTGCTGTTTTATTTGGGGATCGCCTTTGCCTACTATGTGGTGTTCCCGGTTGTATTCGGCTTCTTTACCAGTGTGGCTCCGGAAGGGGTTCAGGTTGCGACCGATATCAGCAGTTATTTGAGCTTTATTCTGAAGCTGTTCTTTGCCTTTGGTTTGGCATTCGAGATCCCGGTCGCCGTGATTTTGCTGTGCTGGGCCGGTGTCACCACTCCGGAAGACCTAAGAGCCAAACGCCCCTATATCGTTGTCGGCGCTTTTGTGGTGGGCATGTTACTGACACCTCCGGATGTTATTTCTCAGACTATGCTGGCCGTGCCAATGCTGTTATTGTTTGAGGGCGGACTCTTGGCTGCCCGTTTTTACAGCAAGGCTTCGGATGAATCAGACGAGGACGAGACCGAAGAAAAGCAAGCGT
The DNA here is from genome assembly GCF_043103185.1 of Shewanella sp. YQ_9. Lineage (NCBI taxonomy): Bacteria > Pseudomonadati > Pseudomonadota > Gammaproteobacteria > Alteromonadales > Shewanellaceae > Shewanella > Shewanella sp. YQ_9. The sequence goes on along the minus strand of NZ_JBICJO010000076.1, from coordinate 25,460 downwards.
AATCAGCGGGCAGCAAGGGTAAAAACAAGAATAAAAGAAGGATGATATTCATGCGTTTAACCTGGATTGCTGCCTCTACTGCTGCACTGCTTTGTTTTCAGGCTCAGGCCGGAATAGAACAGCAATTGGCTCAGTGTGCCTCCCTATCTGACAAGCTTGACCGGCTCATCTGTTACGATGAGCTGGCTGCCAAAGTCACCCATGCAAAAGTCACCCCTACAGAGGCTGCAGTGGTTGCCGCTGCGCCTGTGGCCAAGAGTGTCCAGGCCGATCCTGTGGCCGACTTCGGTGCCGACAACCTGGAATCCACTATCCAGGCCAGCAAGAAAAACGAAGTTGCGAAGATTTTCCTGACCATCAGCGAGGTCGGTAAAGACCCCTATGGTGCCCTCAAGATCAGCTTCAGTAACGGTCAGGTTTGGAAACAGACCGACAGCCGCAATTTCCGCCTGGAATCCGGGCAGAAAGTTTATATCGAAAAAGCCGCCTTAGGCTCATTCCTGTTGGGAACAGAAGGGCGCAACAGCACTATCAGGGTCAAGCGTCTGCAGTGAATCAATACCTGGATATCGCTGTCAATCTGATTGGCAGCCACCTGGAACAAGATCTCAATCGAGTTATCAATGAAGCGGCGGACCAGGGTGTCTCGCCGCTTATCCTTATTGGCAGCCATCTGGATGAAAGCCGAAGTTGCATCCAGGTTTGCCGACAATACCCCAAAAAAATCTACACCACAGCCGGTGTCCACCCCCATCATGCCAGCCAGTGGCAGACGGAGAGCGCCACCGAACTGAGGCAACTGGCCAGGCAACCTGGAGTCGTTGCCATAGGGGAATGCGGCCTGGACTACAACAGGGACTTTTCGCCGCGCCGGCAGCAGCGCCAGGCTTTTGAGGCCCAGTTGACACTGGCGGCAGAACTACAATACCCGGTACTGATGCACCAGCGCGATGCCCATGATGACTTTTTGGCTATTTTGGACGACTATCTGGAAGCACTACCGGCGGCGCTACTGCACTGCTTTACCGACGGCCCCAAACAGGCCGAGGACTATATTGCCAGAGATCTGTACCTGGGTGTGACAGGTTGGGTTTGTGATGAACGCCGGGGGCAGGACTTGGTAAACGCCCTGCCCTTGATCCCGGATAACAGATTATTGCTGGAAACCGACAGTCCCTATCTACTGCCACGCAGCATGAGACCCAAGCCCAAATCCGGCCGCAATGAGCCCAAATATCTGCCTTATATCGCCCAGGCTGTCGCCGACATCCGCGGTCAGTCGCTGGACAGTCTGGCACGCCAGTGCTATAGCAACAGCTTGCGTTTCTTTAAGCTGGAGAGCACCCATGGCTAATGCTTACTCTGTACTGCTGCTCTTCTGTAGTTTGCTATCTCTGGCGGTTAACGCCGAGCCCAGCGTCGAAGTTTCAGCCTCAAAGGGGCTGGATTCGGACTTGCGCCCCAGTGCCCGAGTAACAGAGCAAGGCCCAGATAGTCGCCTCAGCCAGGTGCTCAACCTGCCGGATTCAGCCTGGCACCCAGCGAATGACTACAGCTTTGTCGACATGGGAACCGATGGCCTCTGGTTCAACTTTAGCCTCTACGCCGATGAACCCGGCAGTTTCAACAGAATATTGGCCTTCAATAACCCCAGTATGGACAGGCTGGAGGTTTACCACTACGTCAATGGTCGTCTCAAACGTCAGTTGACTCTGGGAGATACCCAACCCTTTGGCCACAGAAGCATATTGAGTACCGACTTCCTCTACGCCTTTGACATCAGGCAGCAGGAACAGCACCAATTTTGGTTGAAGCTGACCACGGCCGGCAGCAGCTATCTGCCTATTCACCTTTGGGAGCCATACGCGCTACTGCAAAGCCATGAAACCCGCAATATGCTCAATGGCATACAGTTAGGCGCCCTGGCCGCTATAGGCTTGTTTGCACTGTTCATTGCAGTGACTACCCGCTCCTTCAGTTACAGCTATTACGCCGGTTATGTGCTCACAATGACCCTATTGGTTGCCTGCATCAATGGCACGGCATTTCGCTACCTATGGCCCAATGTGCCACAGTTGCAACAGTATGTGATCCCTTTGTTGGTTCCCCTGGTTATCGCCTTTGGGATCCTCTTTACCGAGAAGGTATTACAGCTCAAATATCACAGCATTCGCATGTTGAGGGCCTGTCGCTACACGGCGGCCTGCGCCATACTGCTGATGTTCGCGACTGTGCTTATCGATTATGCACTCGCCATCTATATTGAGATAATCTCAGTGATGTCAGTGAGTTTGATGTTGCTGATTTTCAGTATCCTGCAAGCGGTGCGTGGCAATAAACTCGCCAAGCTCTACACCGTCTCCTGGAGTGGAATGACGATGGGGATCTTCGTCTCCTGTCTCATGTATCTGGGTCTTATCAAACTGCCCTTGATGCCACAAACGCCAGTGTTGTTGGGGCTCACTTTCGAAGTGGTGTTTATGGCAGCAGTGCTGGCAATACGCTACAACGATGAGCGCAAGGCCAAGCAAAGAATTCAGCAGGAAGCCCTAAAACAGGCAGAGCGGATCCGCGAAGCCAGGGAAGAAACCCTGAGGATGGAAGCCGAGAGCAACGAAAAGCTGGAGCGTATGGTGCAAGAGCGTACTCTGGAGCTGGAAATAGCGCTCAGAGAGCTGAACGAAGCCAACCAGAAGCTCACCGAGCAGGCCACAATAGACAGCCTTACCGGAGTTAAAAATCGTTCCACCTTCGACAAGCGTCTGCAGGCCGAAGGGCGGATCAGCCGCCGGCAACAGACGCCGCTGGCACTGCTGATGCTGGACATAGACAGGTTCAAGACCATTAACGACAAGCATGGCCATCTGGCCGGCGATCAAACCCTTAAGAGTATTGCCGATACCCTCAAGAATATCCTCAGGCGTCCAAGTGATCTGGTATCACGTTTTGGCGGTGAGGAGTTTGCTATTATATTGCCCAATACTGATACTAGCGGGGCCTTGAGAGTGGCAGAACAGATACGTCACGCCATCTCGGCCTTGGATGTCAGTTGGGATAAACAGACTATCCCTCTGACGGCAAGTATCGGCGTCAGCGTCGCCATCATAGAGTCGGACATGCACATCACCCAGTTGCTGGAGCAAGCCGACAAGGCGCTGTATCGTGCCAAGAATTCAGGCAGGGATCGGGTCTACGCCTTCGATCCCGAGCAAGATACCCTTTCAGATCCAGCCAGGAGCCCAAAGTGAACATAATTACCAGTGCCTACCCACAGCGTCGTATGCGCCGTATGCGCAAGCATGAGTTCAGCCGCCGCCTGATGGCTGAAAACCAGTTGACGGTCAATGACCTCATCTACCCCATGTTTGTGCTCGAAGGCAACAAACGTACCGAGTCGGTGGCCTCTATGCCAGGCGTTGAGCGTTACAGCATAGATCTGCTGCTCAAGGAAGCCGAAGAGCTGGTAGAGCTGGGGATCCCCTTGATTGCCCTATTCCCCGTCACGCCGGCGGAGAAAAAGTCCCTGATGGCCGAAGAAGCCTACAATCCCGATGGTTTGGTGCAAAGAGCCGTTCGTGAGCTCAAGGCAGAGTTCCCTCAGCTGGGCGTGATGACAGATGTCGCGCTGGACCCCTACACCACTCATGGACAGGACGGCATCATCGATGAGACAGGTTATATTATCAATGATGTCACCACTGAAATTCTGGTGAAGCAGGCGCTGTCCCACGCCGCTGCCGGTGCCGATATGGTGGCTCCTTCAGACATGATGGATGGTCGCATCGGCGCCATACGTCAGGCACTCGAAGCCGCCGGCCATGTCAACACCCAGATCATGGCCTACAGCGCCAAGTATTCTTCTAACTATTATGGCCCCTTCCGCGATGCGGTCGGCTCTGCCGGCAACCTCAAAGGCGGCAACAAACACAGTTATCAAATGGATCCGGCCAACTCGGACGAAGCATTGCATGAAGTCGCCCTGGATATCCAGGAAGGTGCCGATATGGTGATGGTGAAGCCAGGCATGCCTTATCTGGATATAGTGCGCAGAGTCAAAACCGAGCTGGGTGTACCAACCTTCGCCTATCAGGTCAGCGGTGAATACGCCATGCATATGGCAGCAATTCAAAACGGCTGGCTGGCAGAAAAAGCCATAGTGATGGAATCTCTGTTGTGCTTCAAACGCGCAGGCGCCGATGGCATTCTCACTTACTTTGCCAAGCAAGCCGCCCAATGGCTGAAAGACGCCAAGTAAATTGAACTCCAAAGCCGCCTTCAAGGCGGCTTTTTTGTATTTGCCCCATTCCCGGCATGAGTTAATTCCCCCGCTGACTCCCCTGTTGGTTCAGATCAAAATTATTTAGTGATCTTGCTAACATACATAGTGTTTGTCTCTTTGCCATATCCCTCACCAATGGTTGAATCAGGGTATGGAGTCACCCCACCCGAGGTAGTATGATGCACCAGAATGTAAAAGCGTTACTCGCCACCACCGCGTTATTCTTCAGTTGCCAGGTTATGGCCAATGGCGGTTGTGGTTTCGAAGACAAACAGGAAGGCTTTATCGCCACCTGCAGCGAGGAGAAACAGGAAGTGATCTTAACGGGCGCAGTCGAAGCGCAGAAACTGGTGACAGAATTACCCGAATTCAGCAGTGGCTACCAGAGTTATCAGGTAGAGACAGATGCCTTGGCCCCAATAAAAGCCGTCGATAAAGCTACAGAAATTGTAGTCATCATAGGTACCTGGTGCCCGGACTGCCACAGAGAAACACCACGCTTTATCCGTATCATGGAGCAAGTGGCCAACCCTAATATCCAGGTGCGTTATATCGGGGTAGATCGCCAGAAACAGGATCCGGAGGGCCTGGCCGCCCAATATGACTTCCAGCGGATCCCAACCTTTATTGTGCTTCAGGATGGCAAAGAGATTGGCCGTATCGTTGAACGCCCGGAAGTCTCTCTGGAGCAGGATCTGGCCAAGATCCTCAAGTAATCTTTCAAGCCACTAGGCCGGGTAACCTATGGTGCACTCGGGCCGTAGCAGCCAAAAATGAGAAAAGGACCTGGTGAAGGTCCTTTTTACTGTGCCGGTGCTAAAGACTGCCTTTTGGCCAACATCTGCAACACCCCTTCGCGCAAAGCGCCGCCGGATAAATGCAGGCGTTCAATACCCAGCAGTTCAAACAGCGCCAGCAGAATAGCGATACCGGATGCAAAGGTCGGTGCCCGCTCGGGACACAGACCGCTGATCCCATTCAGAGTCAGGCTCTCCTGAGCCAACAACTCCTGCTTCAGTGATTCCAACACCGTCAGGGTCAGAGTTTCCGATTCCTGCCTGTGTTGCAACACTTCAACCACTGACTGCACTGCTCCGGAAGCGCCGACCACCGAATGCCAGCCCAGCGCTTTCAAAGTCGATTTGTGGTCAGCCAAGGTCTGATCCACCCTGTCTCGCACATCGTCAAAGTCCAGCGGTTGCAGGGGAGCTGAGGTGAAAAAGCATTGATTGTAGGTGACACAGCCTATGGGCAGGCTGGTTTTAAACAGCACCTTTTCACCGTCACCCACAATAAACTCGGTACTGGCGCCACCTATATCTATCACCAAGCGTCGCCCTTCACCATGAGTGGTCGCCACCATGCCTTGATAGATAAGTTCGGCTTCGCGCATACCACAGATGATCTCTATCGGGTGACCTAATATTTGCAAAGCACAACGATTGAATTCATCGGCATTGCTGATACAGCGCAGGGTTGCGGTAGCAATGACGGCCACATTGGCATCATCGACTTGATGCTCGACGAGCATATTGGCGAACATGGCCAGGCAATCAAGGCCACGTTCGAATGCCGCCAGGTTGAGACTGCCATCGGCCTCGATTCCCTCGGCCAACCTCACCTTACGTTTATATTTGGCGAGAACCTTGGGCTGGCCGCCGACAGTGCGGGCAACCAGCATATTGAAGCTATTGGAGCCAAGGGTTATGGCTGCGTAGGCGGGTTTCGGCATTCAGGAATGTCTGCGGGTCCTGTCGTGACGGGGCGGACGACCGCCGCTACGATGGGCTCCCTGAGGACGTCCCTGGCCGCGATCACGGGTATTACGTGGTCCGGCATGCTTACGATGAATACGAACCGGTGCTGGAATATCATCAAGCAAGGCTTCGGCATCGTAAGAGGTTACCGGAATCGAGTGCTTGATATAGTCTTCGATAGCCGGCAGGTTGAGGGCGTATTCTTCACAGGCAAAGCTGACTGAAACCCCTTTGGCACCGGCACGGCCGGTACGACCGATACGGTGAACATAGTCTTCACAGTCATCAGGCAGGTCGAAGTTATAGACATGGGACACATCAGAAATATGCAGGCCACGGGCCGCTACGTCTGTGGCCACCAAAATATCCAGATCACCCTTGGTGAACAACTCCAGGATCTTAAGACGTTTCTTCTGCGGCACATCACCAGTCAGCAGACCGACTCTGTGACCATCACCTTCGAGCCAGCCCCAGAGGTTCTCACACTGATGCTTGGTGTTGGCAAAGACTATCGCCTTATCCGGCCAATCTTCTTCAATCAGGGTAAGCAGCAGTGGGATCTTGTCCTTCATCGAAGGATAGAACAGCTCTTCCTTGATGTTTTTTGAGGTCTTCTCTTCCGGTGCAATTTCGACTTTGACCGGATCATTCATATGATCATAAGCCAGCTCCTGCACCTTCATCGACAGGGTTGCCGAGAACAGCATGTTGAGCCTGTCTTTGGCATCCGGCATGCGGCGGAACAGGAAGCGAATGTCTTTGATAAAGCCGAGATCGAACATGCGATCCGCTTCATCCAACACTACGGCCTGAATAGCGCTGAGGTTGATAACCCCTTGACGCACGTAATCTATGATGCGTCCTGTAGTACCAATCAGGATATCCACGCCCTTGTCCAGCACTTTGCGCTGGGCATCATAGCCTTCGCCGCCATAGACAATCCCCACCTTGAGTTTGGTGTGTTTGGACAGCAAGGTGGCATCTTTGGCTATCTGAATCGCCAATTCCCGGGTTGGTGCCATGATGATGGCTCTGGGCTGATTAAGTTGGCGTTCTGCGGGGATGTCGGTAGAAAGTAAGTGGTTAAAAGTTGCTACCAGAAAGGCCAGGGTCTTGCCCGTACCTGTCTGCGCCTGACCGGCGATATCTTTGCCCTGCAAAAGTACCGGCAGGGAAAGCGCCTGAATAGGCGTACAATATTCGAAACCGTTTTCTGCAAGTGCCTGAATTACTTCAGGATGGAGTGGCAGTTCGGCAAATTTTTGTTGGGATAAATGTGTTTCGCTCATAGCGCAAGCATACCAGTTAGGGTTGCAATAAGATACTCGATCGTTTGAAATAGCGACAAGAAAAAAACGGTGACTTGAATTGCCGTTAATCCAACCCAATATACAGGTTAAGCCATTAACAGACCAGCAATGGCAACCCAACTGGAGAACATCATGAGCGATAAAATTGTGTACCTGAGCGACGACAGCTTTGAAAATGACGTCCTGAAATCAGAACTGCCTGTATTGGTAGACTTCTGGGCCGAGTGGTGTGGCCCATGCAAGATGATCGCTCCAATCCTGGACGATGTTGCCGAAGAGTACGCCGGCAAACTAACCATCGCCAAATTGAACATAGATCAGAACAACGCTTCACCTGTTAAATACGGTGTTCGCAGTATCCCTACTCTGCTGTTGTTCAAAAACGGTGAACTGGTTGCCAATCAGGTTGGCGCCCTGTCCAAGACTCAGTTGAAAGAGTTCATCGACGCCCAGATTTGATCACTCAAATCAAATAAGTGACACCCGGCACGCCCCGAAATAAAAATGTGCCGGGTTCAGTTAAACTTCTGGACGCCCTGTCCTGATAGTGCTACTTTAATAACCAGATTCTTTCTACTAACCCACTTCTCGCTGTTCAATCAACATCCATCAAGTCCAATTTGAGAGATTGAGCGCGTAAGCTTTGTCGCGTGAAACAAGACCCACCAAAAATGAATTTAACTGAATTAAAAAACAAGTCTATTGCAGACTTAGTCGCACTGGCCGAAGAAATGAAGCTGGAGAATATGGCTCGTGCCCGCAAGCAGGATATCATCTTCTCTATATTGAAAGCCCACGCCAAGAGTGGTGAAGACATCTTCGGTGGAGGCGTTCTGGAGATACTTCAGGATGGTTTTGGTTTCCTGCGCAGTGCCGATGGTTCGTATCTGGCCGGTCCCGATGATATTTATGTCTCTCCAAGCCAGATCCGTCGTTTCAACATGCGAACGGGTGACACTATTTTTGGCAAGATACGTCCACCCAAAGAAGGCGAACGCTATTTTGCTCTGCTGAAAGTCAACGAAGTTAACTTCGACAAGCCTGAAAACTCCCGCAACAAGATCCTGTTTGAAAACCTTACCCCACTGCATGCAGAAGAACGTCTGCGTATGGAACGCGGTAACGGTTCCACCGAAGATATCACCGCCCGAATTCTGGATCTCTGCTCACCCGTGGGTAAGGGCCAACGTGGTCTGATTGTTGCGCCACCCAAAGCCGGTAAGACTCTGCTGCTGCAGAATATTGCCCAGTCCATCACCTACAACAACCCTGAAGTGGTGTTGATGGTGCTGCTGATCGACGAACGTCCTGAAGAAGTGACTGAAATGCAGCGTCTGGTTCAGGGCGAAGTGATCGCTTCCACCTTCGATGAGCCTGCAAGCCGTCACGTACAAGTTGCAGAGATGGTTATCGAAAAGGCCAAGCGCCTGGTTGAGCACAAGAAAGACGTAGTGATTCTGCTGGACTCTATCACCCGTCTGGCACGGGCTTACAACACAGTTGTGCCTTCATCAGGCAAGGTACTGACAGGTGGTGTAGATGCCAACGCACTGCACAGACCCAAGCGTTTCTTCGGTGCAGCCCGTAATATCGAAAATGGCGGCAGCCTGACCATTATCGCCACTGCGCTTATCGATACCGGCTCCAAGATGGACGAAGTAATTTACGAAGAGTTCAAGGGTACAGGTAACCAGGAACTGCATCTGTCACGCAAGGCCGCCGAGAAGCGGGTGTTCCCTGCCATTGACTTCAACCGCAGTGGTACCCGCCGTGAAGAGAAACTGACTACACCGGATGAGCTGCAGAAGATGTGGATCCTGCGTAAGATCCTCAATCCTATGGATGAAGTCAGCGCGATGGAATTCTTGATCGATAAGCTGGCAATGACCAAGACCAATGAAGAGTTCTTCACTGCGATGAAACGCACCAAGTCTTGATCGACTGACTAGTAAACCATAAAAAAGCCGCTCCAAGAGCGGCTTTTTTGATCCAGCTAGCTTATCAAGCGTCAGGGGCCTTCTCTTCCGTCAGCCCAATTGAGGCCATCCAGGATTCAAAGTCCACCATATTCCCCGGTAGGACTATCTTGCTGCCAGGCTTACTCAGACCGCTGAGCTGCGCCAGATACTGCTCACCCAGTTGCATCCGCAGCGCGTTTTTGCCACCGGGCGCAGCGATAACTTCGGCCAACTTCTCTATCGAATCTGCAGTAGCGCGGGCAATCGCCAGTATCTCCTCGGCCTTACCTTCGGCCTCGTTGATTCGGCGTTGCATCTCACCCTCTGAGTGGTTGATCATCTCCTGCTTCAAACCCTCGGAACGATTGATCTTGCTCTGCTTATCACCTTCGCTCTTGGCCAGCAATGCCCGGCGTTCACGCTCGGCATTGACCTGCATCTCCATGGCGTTTTTCACGGTTTCCGGCGGAGTAATATTCTTGATCTCATATCTATGCACCCGAATCCCCCAGGAGGCGCCGGCCTGATCCAGTACCTCTACCACCTTGGCACTAATCAAGTCGCGCTCTTCAAAGGTGCGGTCCAGCTCCAGAGTGCCTATCACAGAGCGGGTGGTTGTCTGCGCCAGTTGAATGGCCGCATAGCGATAATCGGTTACCCCGTAGCTGGCCTTGACCGGATCCACCACAGAAATATAGATAACCCCATCCACCTCGACATTCACCTCGTCACTGGAGAAGCACTCCTGAGGTGGCACATCTATGGTTTCTTCTTTAAGGTCATGGATATAAGCGACCTTATCGATAAAGGGCAACAAAGCGTGGAAGCCAGCATCCAGAGTCATATGGTATTTACCCAAACGCTCCACGATATAGGCAGATTTAGTTGGCACCAAGCGAATCGACTGAAACAGCTTGACGATAAAGATCAGGAAGATAAGCCCCCAGATCCCCAGTACTATCATATCGGTATCTATCTGTCCCAGATTCATTTGCGCGCTCCTTTGCTACCGGCAGCTGTATTGCTGACTTGCTGAATACCCTCGAAAAAACCTTCCATCTTTGCCAATTCGGTAGGAACCACGGAAATATCCGCCTTCTGCAATATCTCACCGACCTGTTCGATAAACTGTTCCTTCAGCTGCATGTTCATCGCCTCGTTGCCGCCGTTGACCGCCAGCGCCTTGGCAACCATGGCCATACTCTCGGCCTGGGCGTTGGCAACAATCGCAATCTCCTGCGCCGTACCCTGAGCCTCATTGATGCGCTTCTGTTTCTGGCCCTCTGAGATGTTAATCGCTTCCTGACGCTCACCCTGAGACAGGTTGATCATCGCCTCTTTCTCGGCGCTGGCCAGGGTGATTTCGGCGCGCTTGCGGCGCTCGGCTTCCATCTGCTTCTCCAGGGTGTGGATCACATGCCTGGATGGGCTGATATTTTTGATCTCATATCTGAGCATCTTGATCCCCCAGGGATCGGACGCCTTGTCGATTTCGCGGACAATCGCCTCGTTAAGCGCATCACGCTCGGAAAAGGTCTGGCTCAGAGTCAGCTTACCTATCTCGGAACGCATTGTGGTTTGTGCCAGGTTTACCGCCGCCAGACGATAGTCTTCAATACCATAGCTGGCCAGCTTGCCGTCCATCACCTTGAGATAAACCAGGCCGTCGACTTCCAGTTGGATATTGTCCTTGGAAATACAGCTCTGCGGCGGTACATCAAGCACCTGCTCACGGGTATCGTGTCGATAAGCGACTCGATCGAAGAAGGGAATTAAAAAGTGAAAGCCCGGCTGCAGTACAGTACGGAATTTCCCCAGACGCTCAATGACATGCACCTCACGCATGGGCACAATCAACATCAGCTTATAGAGAATGAACAGAACAAAAAGTATAAAAATGGTAAATGCAAACATAGAGTCCTTCCTGCTTGATTGATTATTCAGAGTCGTCGAGTGGTTCCACTACCAGAGCAATATTATCGCGACAGATAACCTTCACTCTGGTGCCGACCGGGATCTCCGAGCCGTCTCCCAGTGCGGGCCAATCCGCCCCCTGAAATTCGATGCGACCGGTTTTTTCACCCGGCCCAATGGTTTCCTTGACCCGGGCCGGCAGATTAAACAGATCCAGCTCCTCGTCGGTATTGCCAACGTGAGAGTCGCCTCCCACCAAACGTTGAGTCAGTTGCCTGAAGCTCAACAGCAAAACGATTGAGGAGATAAACCACAGGGTCAGGCTTTGTGCCCAGCCCTCGACCAAACCCACCCAGGTAGCCCCGGCTACCAATAAACAGGCTGCACCGAGAAATACCACTATCCCGCCAGGCAGTATCAGTTCAGCCAGCATCAGCACTATACCGATTAAGGCCCAATAAAGCATGGGATCCGAAGACGCCATATATCCATCCCCCAGAAATCAAGTGTCCATCTTGGCACTATATCAGCAGTTGCATCCCTTGGCGACATAATATGTCAACTTGAATCAATTGATACCTTCAGGATTCGCTGACCAAATGACTTTCAGCTCACAAAATTCAACTTTTCTTTACATCTTTGTGAGTCAAAGCTATTGGAAATTATTTGATTTACCTTTCCAATCAATTGAATTAAATCAAAAAATGTCATTATTCAACGACCGTTTCAACAGGTTAAAAAAGCTTTGAGTCCGACGCCGTTTTTCCCTATATTGCCATGGCTTTTTGACCGGCAATCGAATCACAGAATTCAGCCTTGGTAAAACGTTTTGCCAACAGATAGCCGCCGGCACAACAGCAAACTGCTTCTGACTCTACCAAAGGGATACTCTAAGATGAAAAAAATCTGCCTGTGCGCAGCTCTGTTGTTCTCACCTCAAGCATTCAGCGAACCTCTGGTGCAATGGTGGGATGTCAATATCACTGCGCTCTATGGCCAGGATTACGACCTGGCACCATCGGATAAGCAAACCACTTTTACCCTGGAAACCGCCGGCGGTTGGAAATACGGCGATTGGTTTGTGTTTCAAGACTTTATCAATTTCAACGGCCACAATGGCGGTAAGGACAGCACCACCTATGGCGAGATCTCTACTCGCTTCAGCGCCGGTAAAATTCTCGGCAAACCTGTGGGTTTTGGCCCAGTGACAGATCTGTCACTGGCGCTGACACTCGAAGAGGGCGAAGGCCCGGTGGAAACACTGCTCTACGGTATAGGTATGGACCTCAAGCTGCCCTACTTCACCTATTTCCAGCTGAACACCTATCGCCGTGACGCCCAAAACAGTGCCAATATCAGCGATGGCTGGCAGTTGACTCCTGTGTTCCGCATGGACATTCCCGTGGGCAACAGCAAGATTGTCTTCGATGGCTTTATCGACTGGGTATTTGCCGCCGATGAAGACGGCTATAAAGAAAATATCCATATCAACCCCCAGATCAAATACGACCTGGGCGCAGTGCTTTTTGGCGAAGCCAAGAAGGATAAGTTTCTGGTAGGTATCGAGTATGATTACTGGCAGAACAAGTATGGTGTGGACGGTGTCGACCAGAACACCTATTCGGTGATAGCTCAATATCATTTCTGAGCCGGGTCATGGTTCATTAAAAAGGCGCTCAGTGAGCGCCTTTTCCATTTTTACCTAATCAGGCCAGCAGTTTTCTGGCGGCGTTGACCACAATGGAAACCGCACTGACTTCAGTTTGTTTCATTGTTGCCTCATTGGGGATCTCTTGCTGGGTACGGTTGACAATCACACCGGCGACACAAGCGGCGCGCCAGCCTTGAGAGGCACACATGGTGAACAGAGTCGCAGACTCCATTTCATAATTGAGTACGCCCATTTCCTGCCACTCTTTCATTGAACCGGCAAAACGGCGGGTTACCCGGCCACTAACGGTATCATAGCGTTCCTGACCCGGGTAGAAGGTATCAGATGAGGCAGTAACCCCAATGTGTGGTTCAATACCGGCATCACGACAGGCGGCAACCATGGCAGTGGTACATTCGAAGTTAGCCACCGCAGGGAACTCCATTGGCGCAAAGTGCAAACTGGCACCATCGAGACGTACAGAAGCCTGAGTCACGATCACATCCCCGACATTCACGTGGGGCTGAATCGCACCTGTGGTGCCAACACGCAAGAAAGTATTAACCCCCAGTTGCGCCAGCTCTTCCACTGCGATAGAGGTCGAAGGACCACCAATACCGGTAGAGCAAATCACTACCGGCTTACCATCAAGATAAGCCAGATAGCTGGTGTACTCACGATGGCTGGCCAGGAAAGTCGGCTTGTCCATCAGTTCAGCGATACGTTTAACTCGTTCAGGATCGCCAGGCACGATAGCCAGTGTGGCGCCATCCAACATCTGCTTGGTCAAACCCAAGTGAAATACATCAGCCATAGTGAAAACCCCTTTCAATTTTGATTATAAAATTCGTCTTACCGAGACTCTATCCCAGTATGGAAGCGGATAAGATTAACTTGATCACAGATTTTACGGCAATAATTAAATAATCAGCCGTAACAGAGTTACCAAGTTTGCTACGATTGTCTGACTGTTTTTACAACAGATTGTTCGAAAGCATAGCAGTAAAAGGCCTCACTCACCTCCACCAAACGGTTAATCTTTCCATTGATCAAGGTCACATATTCGTCATCCCAAACAGGTTAGGGTTAACAATAATCCCCCAGCCAACAGGAGTGCGCCAATGTTTCCGGAATACCGCGATCTGATCACCAATCTCAAGAGCAGCGATAGCCATTTTCAGAAGCTTTTTGATGAACACAATCTGCTGGATAAAGAGATAAAGAATAAGGAGCAGCAGCTTTCCAGTGAATATACCCAAGAAGTCAAAGAGATGAAAAAGCGCAAACTGGAGCTGAAAGAACAGCTTTACGACATTCTCAAAGCTAACGGTTAATCCAAAACAGACAGGGCGCCACTTGGCGCCCTGTTGAAATTAATCTCAGCAAAAACCTCACTCTTGGCCGAGATTACAAATAGTAGTCTTGCAAGGGTGGGAAACCATTGAAGCACACCGCCGAATATGTGGTGGTATAAGCGCCTGTGGTCAACCAATAGAGCCTGTCACCTATGGCCAGATCCTCTGGCAAACCGTAACTGTACTGTTCATACATGATATCGGCGCTATCACAGGTAGGCCCGGCAATGACGCAAGGTTGCAGCTCCCCTTGAGCCTCAGTGTAAATCGGAAACTTAATCGCTTCGTCCATAGTCTCAATCAGCCCGGAAAACTTACCGACATCGGTAAATACCCAGCGCTCCAGTGCCGTATTGGACTTGCGGCTGATGAGCACCACCTCAGAGACCAGCACACCGGCATTGGCAATCAAGGAGCGCCCGGGTTCCAGCACTATCTTGGGCAACTGCTCACCAAAATCCTCTTTGAGGAAGTGAATGATCTGCTCGGCGTAAGTGGTGAGACTATTGGTCTTGTCGATATAGTTGGCCGGAAAGCCGCCGCCCATATTGATCATCTCCAGCACTATGCCATGTTCCTCTTTGAGCCTGTCAAAGATCACCTTAACCTTACCGATTGCCGCATCCCAAGCCCCTATGTCCCGCTGCTGTGAACCCACATGGAACGACAAGCCATAGGGCTTTAGCCCCAACTCATTGGCGAGTACCAAAAGCTCGTAGGCCATCTCATTCTGGCAGCCGAACTTACGCGACAACGGCCAATCGGCGGTTTCTGTACCTTCGGTAAGGATCCGCACATAGACCTTGGCCCCAGGGGCTTCTTCGGCAATCATCCGCAGATCGGCCTCTGAGTCGGAGGCAAACATAGTCACGCCACGCTGGTAGAAGGCTCTGACATCCTTGCGTTTTTTAATGGTGTTGCCATAGCTTATCCGCTCAGGGGAAACACCCAACTCCATCACCATATCCAGCTCATAGATGGAAGCTATGTCAAAATTGGCCCCTTTATCTCGCAGCAAGCTGAGGATCTCAGGTGCCGGGTTGGCCTTCACTGCATAATAAACGCTGGCAAAGGGAAAGCTCTGCACCATATCATCATACTGTTTCGCGATGATCTTGGTATCTATCACCACAAAAGGTGTCACCTTATCACTGGCAAAAGCTTTGATACGCTCAAAGGTTTCATTGTCATAGTAATCAGCAACATCAATAGATTGAAATTGGCTCATTGGCCCTGTGTCTCCTCGACATTCAAGTACGGCGAACAGCCTCGCCGAAGCGGGTTAAAATCCAGCGCAGTAAACGATATTTCCGCCTCTCACGCAATGAATTTTTATACATTAAAATCAATTTTTTATTCCGCAAATTCAAACCACAGCAAATACAAAATAAAAGCATTAAGAATCATACAATTACTACTTTCACCCTCAAATATACACCATGATTGCTACTCGCTTTAGAGCGCTTGGTGCAAGCAGCTACCGGAAACGAATCTGGTACCTAAGGAAGGTGCGAACAAGTCCCATGTGTGCTCTGCGTCGGCTTACGGACCTGGATGCAAGGCGTGGTTCGCAGCAAATGGCCCTAGTCCTTTGCAAGAAGCAGAACACAGCAGGCAGGTCTGTAAGCCACGCCCTTTGGGGCTTTCACAGCAACAGGCTCTCTGCGTTATCCGACTTCGACAGGCCCCGGCATGCCTTCAGTCTGATGCCTTGAACGCCAATTGCTGTGCAAGCCACTCTCTACAAAAGAGAAGGCCACGAGGACTTATTCGCACCTTCCCTAAAGCATAGCGGCAAGCAAGAGAGCACGGGATATTCGATTTAATGGAAGAGTATGGCGAGTATTTTGCGATTATTTTCAACCGAGCATCCGGGTAAGCTGAATGCAGATATGTCAGGAACTGCATACTGCATCCTACCGCTGATTTGGAGACTCTATGTCCGCAACACAGATAATGCCGGCGCTGTTTCTGGGCCATGGCAGCCCGATGAACGCCTTGCAAAACAACACCACCACAAAGCAGTGGCAAGAACTGGGACAAACACTCCCCAAGCCCAAAGCGATATTGTTGCTTTCGGCCCATTGGCTGACACGGGGCACCGCAATTTCCACTGCAAGTCGGCCGCAAACCATACATGATTTCGGCGGTTTTCCCGCCGAACTCTTTGCCATGCAATACCCGGCCGTCGGCGCGCCGGAGTTGGCGAAGCAGATTGCTGCCAGTCTGAGCATTCCTGTCACTCGTATCGACTCGCAAGGGTTGGATCATGGCAGTTGGTCGGCCTTGGTTCACCTTTATCCCGAGGCCGATATTCCGGTATTTCAATTGAGTCTGGATCAAAACCTCAGAGCGCAGCAGCAGTTCCAGGTTGGACGCGAGTTAAGGCGCTGGCGCGAGCAAGGCGTACTGATCATAGGTTCAGGCAATGTGGTCCACAATCTGCGCGCCTTGGCACCAGGCAGCCCACCATTGCCTTGGGCATCCCGGTTTAATCAGGCGATTGCCGAGGGTTTAATAGCTGAAGAAGATCCGGCGCTGCTGGACTACAAAACCTTGGTCGATGCCGACACGGCCGAGCTGTGTCATCCAACAGATGAGCATCTGCAGCCCCTGTTTTACTTGTTGGGAAGTGCCTTCCCCAGAGAGCGCAGGCTGCTGTTCAACAACAGCCTGGAGATGGGGGCTATCAGTATGTTGAGTCTGCAGCTCGGCTGAAGCTAGAGCTGCGAAGTGTTCAGTCTTGCAACCCAGCGTCTTTGAGAGCCTGTTTCAGGGCTTCGGCGTCATCAAAGTATTGCAGTTTGGTGATGGTCAACTGGTCCAGAGAGATCAGGCTGGCGGCATCCTTGGCGGCGGGCAGTAATTTGCTGATCTCACCCTCTTTGTCCAGGGCAATACTGAAACTCAGATCCCGCATCTGTGGGATGGCAACAAATTTGGCAATCAAGGATGGCATACCGCTGATATCGGCCAGATAAAAGATACCCGCCTGCTGCAACGCCTGATTATCGCGGCCTTCGAGTGCGGTTTTGATGATCTCACCACCTTTCATGCTGCGGCCAAACAATAGATACTTGGCTGAAGTGTCCAACACCATGGCGGCTTCATGTTGATCCTGCAGTGAAATCGGTTTCAGCGTGTCACCCACGGCATATTCGGAAGCCTGGATCATAGGGCTGGCCAGCATGGTCAGACACAGAGAGAGCAGTATTACAAAAGACCTCATATAGTTCCCTTTTAATTTGCCACAACAAAGAGGCAGAATACCCTGTTATTGAATACAAGTGAGTGACATGACTCAGGAATATTGTTTCCATATCTTGCGGCATTTCAGGAAAGGAGCCAAGCAATGAAGAATACCGGGTTGGAGCTGGAGTTGGCACAGCTGCAAAATGTCTATGATCTTATAACCGAGTTTTTGGTGAAATACAGCTTCCAACTCTTGGGGGCACTGATCATCTTTCTGCTGGGACTGTGGCTGGCCGCCAAGGTAGCCAACACAGTCAGCCGCCAGTTGGAAAAACACAATGTCGACGTCACTCTGGCCACTTTTGTCACTCATTTGGTGCGGATACTGATCATCATAATGATTGCCATCATCGCCTTGGGCAAACTGGGGATCAGCGTCACCCCCATGGTGGCAGCCATAGGTGCCGCATCACTGGGCGCCGGTTTGGCAATTCAGGGCATGCTGTCCAACTATGCCGCCGGGGTGACCATTATTGTCACCCGTCCCTTTATCGTGGGCAATACCATCACGGTCAAAGGCGTCACAGGCTTGGTCAAGGATATTCGCCTGGGGCTGACCATACTCACCAACGAGGAGGGCGAGCAGATCAGTATTCCCAACAAACACATTATCGGCGAGATACTGCACAACTCCTTTGCCAACAAATTGGTAGAAACCCACTTCAACATCGACTATAAAGCCGATCCCCAGCAGGCGATAGCCATAGCTCAGGCTGTGCTCGGCAGCCATCCCAGTGTCGATGCCAACTCCCCATCACAGGTGGGTATCAATGGTTTCAACAGCACAGGCATAGATATCGGCGTACGCTATTGGGTTCCCACTGCCAGCTATTTCCAGGACAAATACCAAATAAATCTGCAAATTTGGCAAGGTCTGCAACAAGCAGGGATCCAGATCCCCTGTCCGGCACGGGACATAAGGATCACTGAGCGGCAAGAGGACTGATCACAAGCCTCTTTGCCACTCGGCTCGCAGGGCGAAGCGTCCTGCGAGCGCCTCCTCAACCGTCGCCAACAACCTGGCCTTGTCCCGCCCAAGTATGCCTTTCAACACCAAATAATTGGAAGCATGATCCGAGCGGAAAATGGTCTGCTCTAACTCCAACTCCTGCAGCAAATAACGCATCTCCTGCAACAGTTGTCTTTGGTCCGGCATTTGAAAGTTGCCATCAAACGCACTATCCATTCTTTCCTTGCCAAGTGGCAGAGTCACCACCAGGGTGCTGAGATAATCCGGCTGCGCCGCATTCATCAGTCGCGCCGAATTAAGTGCGTGTTGCTTTGATAAAGCCACGCCACCCAGACCATTGAGTATCATCACAGATGACTTTATTCCGGCGGCACGAATTTTCTCCAGCGCCGCCAGCGAGGAGGCGTAACTCTCACCCTTGCCGATACGGGTCAGCACCTGATCATCACCACTCTCGCAACCGACATACAGCAAGGACAACTTGAGTTGCCGCAACCGCAGTAGCTGCTCCACACTCTTGTTGTCTAGGTTGCGCGGCAAACAATAGCTGCTGATGCGACTGACATTGGGCAAGTAGTGATGAATCAGCTCACAAATCTGTTCCAGCCTGGCAAACGGCAACGTCATGGCATCACCATCGGCCAGAAACACCCGGTTCACCTCGGCGCCGGAAGCCGCTACCCGGCGCAGGTCTGCTTCCACCTTTTCCAACTTGAACGCCCTGAAGCGCTTCTGCTCCTGGGTATACATGTCGCAAAAGGCGCAGCGATTCCAGCTGCAACCATTGGTCACCTGCAGTATGAGAGATTTCCACTCCGATGGCGGCCGAAACACAGGTTCAATATATGACAACATGCTGCTCCTTGTTTATGACTCAATCGATTTTGCCCCTGTTACCGGAGGCGGCAGGCTTAAGCCCTGATGCTAATCCCGAAGCACTAATTTGCATATTTTTTGCCCAAAGTCATATTTTACCCCGTGCAAGCCTGTTATATTAGCCGAATACGTAACAACTGCAGCGCCTTATAGTCCGCGAGTGCCAACCTGGGGTAAGAATCACTATGATTGCCACACAAGTACCTGACAGACGAAAGCCGGATGCTGAGCAGGTCAGCAATAGCATTCATTGGCATGCCATGACTGCCGAGCAACAACTCGCCTTCTATCGCTTACAGGGATATGGTTATCGCTTGCTGTTTGTACGTAACCTGCTCAGTGGCCCCTTGGCCATCATAGCTCAGCATGCGCAGCTGGCGACCATCTCCTCGGCAGGTGAGCTGGACTTGCAACCGGATATTCGCCTCCGAGCCTGAAAAATGCCCCTAACGGGGCATTTTTAGTTGCAGCTGTTTTCAACTCATACCAGAAATATCAGACGATGATTTCCTGATAAGTCTCTACGTGATGGGACTCTACCAGCTCAGGCATCTGCTGATGGAAATAGTGCTGGATGGCGTCTTTGGCGCAGTGCTGGTCGAAAGATTCGATGTCGACAAACTTCTCAATGAAAGTGATCCTGCGCGGCTCGTCGCGGCTCTGGTTCAATTCGTAGCGAATGCAGCCATCCTCCTTGCGGGTGTCCGGGATCAGCGCTCCCAGAGCCTCAATCAAGGCCTGCTCTTTACCCGGCTTGGCCAGAAAGCTGGCCACACAAACGATTTGACGCTGGTTTATACGATATAACGACATTCAAGTGTCCTTCTTTTGAGAGTGCAACAACATATCCAGATGGGGAATGCCATCTTCCAGATAGACCTCTGAAACCGCTTCAAACCCCAAACTCTGATAAAACGCCCGCAGATACTCCTGCGCACCAATCTTGATATCTTCAGCGGGCCACAGCTTATGGCAGCCGCCAATCGCTTCCTGCATCAGCTGTCTGGCACGGCCACCACCTCGGGCCTTGGCCGCAACGGCCACCCGGCCGATACTGGCCTGGGAATAACTGACCCCGGCAGGCAGCAGCCTGGCATAGGCCAACAGCTCCCCGGAACTGCTGCGGCCAAGCAGGTGCATGGCCCCAGCCGCTCTGTCTTTTTCATCCAACTCTGGGTAGGGACAATTTTGCTCTACCACAAAGATATCCACCCTGAGTTTCATCAATTCATAGAGGGTGTCCAAGGTTAACTCAGCAAAGGGTAATAATTGCCACTGCACGGATAGTACTCTGTTATTTATCGGGAACTCAGCCTACACCAGTCTGAAATCCGGCGCAAAAAAATGCCCGCAACGGGGCGGGCCAAAGGGTATGAAGAAAATGTTTCGGATTACGCCTGAGGTGCCGCCTTACGGATAGACAGCACGGCCACCACGGCAAGAACCAACAGGCAGCCCATGATAAAAAACACATCGTTGTAGGCCTGTACATAGGCTTGTTGGGTCATGGTCTGCGCCAATAAGGCCTTGGCTTGTGCCGAAGCCGTGACCGGATCTGAGCCGGCTGCCTGCAACAGCGCCGCGTTGGCGTTGAGCGCCTCATAGGCTCCGGCACTCACGGCGGGCACAGTTTCCTTGATATGCGCCAGATGCATTCTGGAAAGGTTGTCTGTCAGAGTCGCCACCAGCGCAATCCCAAAGGCGCCGCCCAGGTTGCGCACGACATTGAGCACGGTCGACGCAGATGGCGTTTGCTCAGGCTTGAGATGCATTGTCGCCAGGATCCCAATCGGCACCATGATAAAGGGCTGTCCCAAGGCTCGAACCACCTGCGACGCTATCATTTGCGGTCCGGCATAATCCATGGTCATATGGCTGTTCATGTAATAGCTGAGCGCCAACATGGCAAAACCGAACGCCGCCAGGTAACGGCCGTCAACTTTCTGCATTAGTCTCGGCACCAGAGGCAACACCAGGAGCTGCGGAAATCCCATCCACATAATGACCTCACCGATTTCCAACGGACTGTAGTCATGTAGCTGCGACAGAAACAGCGGGATCATATAGATGGCACCAAACAGCGCCGCCCCCAATAGGAAATAGGCTAAGGTAGAAATAGCAAAGTCTCTCTGCCCAAGAAGCCTTAAATTCACCAAAGGTGCAGACTTGCGCAGCTGGATCCAGATAAACAGGCTGATATTGATTGCCGCTATGATGGCCAGATTACGGATCAAATCCGAGCCAAACCAATCCTTGCGATTACCTTCCTCCAACACCACTTCCAGGCATCCCATCCCCAGCGCCATAGTCACTATCCCTGAATAGTCGGCGTTGCTGAGTTTGTCCCAGAGAATCGGCTTCTTCTCCAAACCGTAGGCCAACATGGCCATCACCACCAAGCCCGGGGGAAGATTAATGTAAAACAGATAGTGCCAGCTGAGGTGTTCGGTCAACCAGCCGCCCAGAGTGGGGCCAATGGAAGGCGCAAAAGTTGCCGTTACCCCAAACAATGCCATACCGACGGCGCGTTTTTCAGTGGGCAAGCATTCGAGAATCAAGCGAAACGCCAGAGGAATAAGGGCGCCACCAAAGAAACCCTGCAGTGCCCGAAAGGCGATCATCGCCTCCAAATTCCAGGCGAATGAACAGAGCAACGAAGCCACAATAAAGGCCAGCGCGTTCCAAAGCAGATAGCGCCGCACCGACAGACCTGTGCTCAACCAGCCTGAAAGGGGAATAGCTATCATCTCGGCCACCAGATAGGCAGTCGAGATCCAGGATCCCTCTTCCAACGTGGCCCCCAGACTACCCTGGATCTCCTTCATCGACGCATTGGTGATCTGAATATCCAGAATCGCCATAAAGGCGCCAATCAGGCCGCCGAATACGGCTATCCAGGCGCGGCGCGAGCCGGGTCCATAGCTGTCATCCTGCGACGCGGCAGTGGCTGCTGTGATTACAACTTGAGTCATCTGAGTTCAAGCTTCAGCGGCGGGCGATGGCATCAAGGGTGCCACCGGTCTCGGTATCAACACTGACAACGGCACTGAGTCCGGGCATCACTCTGGCATCTTCTTCTGCCAACTGCAGGCGGATCCTTACCGGGATCCTCTGAACTATCTTGGTAAAGTTACCCGTGGCATTTTCCGCCGGTAACAGACTGAATTTGGCGCCGGAGGCCGGTGACAGGCTATCGATAACACCAGTAAAGGTTTTGTCGGGAAACGCATCGAGCTTTACCTGCACCGGCTGACCGGGCTGCATATGCTGGATCTGGGTCTCTTTGAAGTTCGCCGTGATCCATACGGCCCCATCCGGCACCAAACTGAACAGCGACTGCCCCGGCTGGACGTATTGCCCCACCATGGCGCCGCGTTTGCCCACAACTCCAGAAAATGGAGCCCGCACCTGAGTATCTGCCAGTTGAATTTTAGCCAGTTCCAAACTGGCACCCGCTTCCTGACTCTTGGCCTCGGCCTGGGTTAATTGGGCATTAAATACTGCCAGTTCCCGCTCTTTGGCATTGAGTGCGGCTTTGGCTTCATCCAGACGAGCCGCGGCAGAATCGGCAGCGGCCGTCAGTTGATCCACATCATCCTGGGAACTGTAATTTTTCTGTCTGAGTTTTTCGGAGCGCTCCAATTGCTGACGGGCACGATGCAAATCTGACTCGGCGGCGACCACTCCAGCCTTGGCCTGAGTGATCAATGCCTGCTGCAGATCGACCTTGGCAGCCAAAGTGGTCAATTCCGCTCTGGCACTGTCCAGTGCCGCCTGCTCCTGCGACAACTTGGCCTGATACTGACTGTCTTCCAGTTGTGCCAACAACTGCCCAGCTTCTACGTGCTGGTTGTCTGTAATATCGGTTTTAACCACATAACCCGGCACCTTTACACTCAGGTGAGAAATGTCGGTTTCAACATAAGCGTTGTCTGTGGTTTCGATAAATCTGAGTTGCTGATACCAGTACCAACCGCCGCCCAAGATGGCCACCAGCAGCACAGATCCCCCAACCAGCATCTTGGGCTTCAACATAATTAGACTCCTGAATTTTGGAGTGGTATTTTACAACTGTCTCAGCAGATTTATTAGATGCCATACACTCAACCCACTGTTTCACAGGTGTAACAATAATATGGATCTCAATCGGGTACAGATTTTTGCGCAAGTCGTTGATAAAGGAAGCTTTACTGCCGCAGCCAAAGCGATGGGCATCACCAAAGCGACCGTCAGCCGTAAGATAGCCGAGTTGGAGCACAGCACAGGGGTACAGCTGTTGTTGCGCACCACACGTAGCCTGAAACTGACTGAGGCAGGTTCAATTTACTTCAACAAAGTCAATAAAATACTCACAGATTTACGCAGCGCCGAAGATCAACTCAGCGCCAGCCAACAGACAATCCGTGGTAATTTGCGTATCGTTTGCCCGATAGAGTTTGGCCAACAGGCACTCGGTCCTGTAATCGCCAGGTTTCTGGAAGACTATCCGCAAATGCAGATAGAAGCCGAGCTGACCAACCGCAAGGTGGATATGGTCGAAGAAGGTGTCGATGTGATGTTTCACGTCCAGGGATTGGATGACCCGAGACTGGAACACTTTCGCCTGGTACATGCCCACAAGGTGTTGATGGCCAGCACGGAATATCTAGAGAGGTTCGGCACGCCAACGACACCCGATGAACTGCTCAACCACAGAGGAATACGCCTGGCATCGCCCTACATAGACGGCAATTGGCGGATTTTTGATGGCAAGCAGTGGCAAGAGATAGTCCCCGACTGTCGCTTGCAGGTCAACAATATCACCCTGGCCAGAGAAGCCGCCATAGATGGCCTTGGGATCGCCAGCCTACCTATGATGATCGCCCATGATGCGCTGCAACGGGGTGACTTGTTGCCGATACTGCAAGATTTTCCCATGGAACATGTCACTGTTAATCTCATCTACCCCAAACGCGCCTATCTACCGAGAAAGTGCCGCACCTTTGTCGAATATTTCTACCAGGCCTTGTTCCAACGTTGGGGCAACCTGGTACTGGACATCCCTCCCTATGTCATTCCCCCGGAGAATTTGGCCCAGATGACCCCGGCCAATATCTGCTGTGACCAATGAGGGTTTGCTTTTCCGATCTCCTTGGGCTATGGTGAGGGCCAGTTAGATTTTTTCCCTTATTTTTAAGTGCTTGCACTTGCATTGATGTTGCGGAGTCTCATTATGTACAGTCACACTTTACCTCTCAAGAGCACTTCACTGACATTTCCAGTGTAAGCCGGGTGCGGCCACGCATCCGGCAGTAGCAAAGTTTTCTATTCATTTTCCGTTTCAGCCTGTGAGGTTGTGGTGGTGTATAAATCTTTGTCTGCACTGGCAGATCTATTTTCATTCAAAACATCGCAGCTCTATCTGCAAAACTCGTTCAATGTGTCTTTGAGGCCACTGACCCTGGCATCTGTGATCGCCAGGCTGGCGCAGCCCTGTCCCGGCGGCGGTGTGGTGCACCCGGGAACCAAGGCGCGTCTGCAAAACCTGAAAACCGGCGAGTTTCTGGAGGTGGAGCTGGTTTATCCACAACAACATGATCCCGACTCCGGCCGCTACTCTGTATTGTCCGATCTCGGTGAGGCCCTGCTCGGATGTACGCTGGATGATCTGATTGAAGTGGATGTACCGGGTGGCCCTGTGCTGTTTCAGATCCTGTCCCTGAACCAGCCAAGGCCCTGCCTGCCGGCCTGATTGCATGCTTATTGACGCTTAAAAAGAGGAGACAGTGCCTTGAAGTGTTTAACTCAGCCGTGAATGGCCCGGACAGGATGATCCGGGGTTTGGCTTAATCCTCGACGGCCACCGCCTCTTTCCCGGTCGGTCGAAGGGGAAACAGCCCTCTCTCTGGCAAAGCGGCGGCGTAGAGAGAGGTCATTGAAGAGGAGATACGCTCATGAGTAAAGAAAAAGCGAAGAAAAAACCGACTAAATCCCTGAAAGAAAAACGACGGGAAAAACGCGAAAAACGCGCAGATCAGGAGTAATCCCAAACTACTCCTTGGGGAAGGTGCAAATAAGTCCCATGTGTGCTCTGCGTCGGCTTACAGGCCTGAATGCAAGGCGTGGTTCGCAGCAAATGGCCCTAGTCCTTTGCAAGAA
>NZ_JBICJO010000075.1:0-42034 GCF_043103185.1 Shewanella sp. YQ_9 | reverse complement strand
CTTGCAGCGAGTCACAGGATCGCCTGTGCAAAAGGCGCACCGCAGGTGATGGGTTACACCGTGGCCGGAAGCTCGGCCAGTACTAACTTAGGAACTTTTAGCTGGAAGCTATGATAGCCGCTGTGCCAGCGGCTTAAAGTCATGTTGCTTTGGGTTTCAAACCCAGTCAATTCTGTTGTAAAAACAAACCAAATCAGGGTTTTGTTGCCTTTGTCAAAACTTGACCTTTGGCTAATTGTTTTCAAATTCAGTACTGGGTATTGTATAACCAATTCAAACGCTTAGCTTTAGCACTTCCTTAAGCTTAAGGACGAAAGCAACAACACTTTTCCGTTTTCAGCGGAATGTAGGGACAAACAGAGTTTGGACCCGTGCGGTAGCCATGGCTTTACTCAACGCTTTTTGTAGGGTCCTTGGTTTTACTGCTTGGAACGCTTATGACAAGCGCCTCAGAACTGATTTTCTATACAGTATTATTGCCGTTCCAGGAAAAATCCCGGAAATTTGCAGCTAAGTTTGCGCGTTATTTCTTTAACATTTTAGAAAATAACATTAAATTCATAAAGTTAAAAAATACAGCTGGTAGATAATAGGTTTGGAAACCGCGCATGCGCGTTTAGCTGCAAGGGATATTTGGACTAAACTCTATTATATCCAGCGAATACAAACAGATAGCGATGCGCGTTTACGCTCCTCCGAGGACTAAAACGCGCATGCGCACTATACAGCTGTTAAGTGCCTTATCAATATTGGCGTATCTCAAAAGGATTTCCCCATGTCATCTTTGTCAGAACATGATGATTTAAAACAATTTGAAAAAACAACTTGGAAATCAAATCTAACAAGAAGGATTGATAGTTTCAGAGAAGTTATCAACGAAGGAGATAACTTTGAAAAGTTCTTTGGAAAGGAATACCTAGAAAAGTTAACAGAGAAAGAAGCAAGATTAAATTCTTTAATGATGAAGCTTCTAATTTTTTATTCTCTCGTAATGATTTCACTATATTCAGCTCAAAACTCTCAAGGTGTTGAGCTAAGAATACTTGGTTATAGTTTCAAAAATCTAGGATATTATAAAGAGTTTATATTATTTATTGCCGCGGTAATCACGCCTATATCGGCACTTGTAACGGCGTATAAAAGTTACATTAGTGCTTTAATTAAAGAGTGCATAGCCAAAATTGCTCCAGATGAAACTGTCCGAGATTTCTATAAACATCAATGGATAGATTATCCTGCGGATGCATTATTCAAAAAAATGGCTAAAGGTGAAAAAGTTAGTGAGCACGGTTTCTCGGCGTTTCTGGCAGCCTCTATTGCACTAATACTTGTCTTAATATTAATTACTTTAGTCTTGGCGTCTTTTTTCATTCAAGTTGTAGTTATTTATGATGTATACATTAATCCCGCATCATCCGGCTTCATTAATACTTTCGTAATTATTTTTGCATTATCATCCATTATTTTTTCTTGGTTAGTTTCAATCATTCAAATGCCAATGCCAGAAGTGGATTTTAGTAACTACGATAAAGTCTCAAACTTAGAAAAAGAAGATCCTGAAAAGTACAAAAAAGTGATGGATGAAATATCCAAGAGTGAAGCAAAAAAAGATGCTAGATCAATAATATTGACGTCAGCATTAACTTATCTAATTACTTTCTCTGCCTTAAGTTTTATATGGTACGGTCTAACTTTTCAGGATATTTCTGTATTTTTGCCCAAAGCTGTTACTGGAACAATGCTTGTAATGTTTTTCTCAAATGAGTTGCTCGGCTTTGTTCGTAAAATATCATATAGATTATTTTTTAAGTCTTTCCCTGACGCTTCTGATGAAAGAACAAAAGCATTTACAAAATTACAAAAATTTCTATCAATTATGAAAATAGTAATACCTGCAATTTTAACTGTTGTGTATTCACTATATGCTTTCAAATAGAATGGAAGCTAAATGGCACTTAACAAGTCGTTTAAAAGGACAAAAAACAGTTGGCTTTTGCTCCTTCGTCGCTAATTTTAGCCAACAATTTTTTGCCTCTTAACGAGGCGTTATGTTTCGACAGGGATCGAGTAAATGAAGCTTATTGGAAGTAAAATGGAAAGTGACTTCCGTGAAGAGTTGATCCGATCCAACGAGGCGCTTCAAGCCCGTGATTCCAAGTTAAGAATGGCACTAGAGTCTGAAGGTCATGACTACATAAATTCTTATGTTCTGCATTACGTCCCTGAGCAGCTCGAAGACCTATACACAGTGTTGGTAGGTGGGACTTACGTAGTTGACGTAGAAATCGATAAGTACGACGGCTCTAAGAGCACAATAGCACAGAGACACGAGCTAAAGTCTTATCTGCTTAGGCTAAGTAGAATGAATCAAGTTAGGTTGGCGGTTGCGCAGGACTTGGCATGTTCAAAAACATAACAAACAAAGGCAGCATCGCCCTGCGGGCTGGACGCGCTAACGCGCGCCGGTGTTTAAGGCGTTGATATGATTCCCATTGTCAAATAGACACATAAAATAACAATAAAATAACAAAGACACCCATTATTAGCTAAAATAACAAAGACACCCATTATTAGCTGAGTGAAGGCTCTAGTTGCCTGGATCACAGAAACACTAATGTTTTCACTGGCAGAAAATCATCTTTCAAGCCTTTTGAGGGCCATTCGGTTATTGAAATGAGCGAAAAGTCGAATTTCAGACACGATGGAGGTCGAACAAAGTTCGATTGGAGAGAAGTATCTTGGAGCCTCGGGGATTCAGCTAAACAACTTCTGACAATTAGCGGCCCCTTGTCTTCGTCGTCGTTGTAGGTGAGTACAGTAGTCGGTAAGTGACTCCAGTCTACCAACCGGCCCTTTGAATAGACGGCTAAAATCAGTCGTTAACTTGAGCCAGTTGTCGATGGGGATGTTTAAACGATTCAAAATGGTCGTAGTGCCGGCGGTAATCTGACCACGTTTGTCATGGCGGATAATGCGCCCGGTATCATCGACCAGTTGCAGATAATCCTTGGCTTCAAAGTGCAATCCTTGTGGCATGTTCAGCCGTTCATTGCCGACAAAGGGTAACAGCTCAGGTGTGTTTTCGCCCTGCATCGCGGCCCGTATCCGCCGTTGAATACTGGTATAGTCTGAGTCTTCCGGGGTTTTGGCTATTCCCGCGCGGATAGGGTTCAGGTCAACATAAGCCATGCAGGCCAATACGGCTGCATCATCCAATAGCGCCTGGGATTTGAAGCGGCCTTCCCAGAAGCGACCGCTGCATCCGTCTTCCCAATTGGCTTGTCTGGCAATAGGTTCATTGAGCGCGCGCATAAACCAACTGATATCCATCAAACGTTGGCGATAGACTTCAGCGGTTTGTTGCAGGGTGAGATATTCAATATCAGAAAGTGTTTCACCGCGCAGAAAACGCTGAGATAACAGAGTTCCACTGTAAAGCAGATGCCAACGCTGTAAAACCTGCTCCAATGTCCATTCAGTGGCGGTTTTCAAGTCAACTCTGAGTACCAAATGCAGATGATTGGACATGACCGTATAGGCACACAAGTCAATGGCGAACACTGCCGCCAGTTCCAATAGACGGGATTCAACCCAATCACGGCGATGTTCATAGCTCTTGCCGGAATAATCATCAACGCCGCATAGAAAGGCGCGACGTACACAGCGGGACAAATTCATCGGGAATGAATTTGAACAGCTCCAGCTGGCCCGAAGGGGAAAGCACAGGGACGTGCTTTATAAATGCAGTGATAGAAGGGGGGGCCTCAAGACTGACTTGAGCATATCTTTGCCTCGGCATGGCATCCTTTCCTTTTCAAAGGCTCCATTCAAGCCTAGACAAGGCGAGAGAAACCTGCCAAGAATTATGGGTGTCCTTATTTCCCTGAGGCCATGCACAATCGCTCCTTCGGGACTGGACCTCCGTACTGCGTGCTCCGGCCTGTGCTGGCGGCGTTATAACTTATTGGGTTTGGCGTGAAGTATCTATTAATTACGATAGCATTGGTGGCTCCTTGGGTTGGATTCTATTTAGGTGAGAACGTGTATGTTTCTACGTATATGTGGTCGCATCACCTATGTAAATCTACACTGTACGGGTGCTTGAAAATTGATTTTGCCAGTTTTTTTGTCAAAGGGGTGTTTGCTAGTTTGTTGGTAGGGTGGATTCCTATTAGGAAGTATATTGTCGCCGCATTTATCGCCTCAGTATCTATTCTTGTGGTGTGCTTGCATTGGAGGCTGGGTTCGCTTCAAGACTGGCAAATTCTTGGCTACTTGAGCTATCACATGGGGACTACAATTCCCTTATTGTTAGGTTGCTTTCTAGCCTTCTGCAGTATGGCAGCGATAAAAACAAAAGTTATAACAAGAGTCTGCAAGCCGACCTTCGGCGGCTGAGGCGGGCGTTAATGCGAAATAGGACAGTTATGCATTTTAGCGAAGAGGCATTAATCAAGTGTGGCGTTGAAATGGCAGATATCTTTCAGCTTCCACCTCCATCTGATGAGTTGTTTCAAATAAAAATACAAGAAATACTCGTAGATCGAGAGAATTACAAAGGAGTGTTGACTGGGATCATTACTAAAGAGGAAGCCGCGTTGTTGATTTTACAGCACTTCCAAACACTAATTTGTCATAGTGCAGGAAGAGATGAAGCCTCTTTAACCACCGATTGGAGTAGCCTTCTCCAAAAAATTACACAGGCACTTTTCATAAAATGAGGTCACGCACAACAAGGCAATGCAGATGACCTTCGGCACTTGTCACGCGTTTGTATTCGCAACCCGCGCGCCAATTACCTCGACCCGTTATGGCAGCTTTATAATTCAGGCGGTAGAATGGAAAATTTCCGATAGAAAAACTTAAATATACAAGTGCAACGATTTCTGGTGTCGATGGAGACGTTTCACTTGAGATAGGAATAGAACCGTTTGAGCTAAGTCTAGATGGCTATTCTGAGAAAATAGAAACTGTAATTAGTATTGACGGTATTAATTTTCCTACCAAGCTTAGTGAACCTGCTGGTAGAACATTTACTTTCCCTGTAAACCCAGAAGACGGATATATTGATGGGTCAGTTTATTTCTTTTCTGCTCATAATCCTGTTGATATAACGGAAGTCAAATTTGGTGAATCGATAAATGGAAAGTTACCTATGACACTTGAATCATCTTGGGTGCTGGAGTTTGAACTTACAGGGTTTAAAAATTTCAATACAACAATTCAAACGTATCTGAAGTTATAACGAGAAACACAGGACAGCCAAATATTTTTGATGTTTCGCGCAGCCTTGACTAAAAACAACAAAGACCCCCATTATTAGCTGTGTGATAGCCGCTGTGGCCGCGGCCGAAAGTCGCAACCCTCATTCTGTTGGCTAACAATCCCATGATTGAACACAAGGTGGATTCAGTGAACTTGGGCAAGGTTCTGATAAACCGGGAAATGGCTCAGGCGGTGATAGTGTTCGCCAGTGCCATTTCCAAGGTCATTTCCGATGCTGAAAGTTAAGCCTTGAGCAATGCCAATGCGGGCTGTTGGTTATCAGGATAGAGTCGATAAGCCTTATGGTGCTTGATGCAACTGGCTTTCTTATCCCCCTGGCTGAATAGAAGCGCATGTTTGACAGCAAACTGGGCAATCAACTGCTCGTCGGCGCGGATGTAAAGGGTGATGGGTTTTATCAATTTGCCATCGAGCAGATGCTGCTGGTACTGCTCGGCGGAGATCACCAAGCTGTTTTGCCCCTGGTTGTCTAATTTGAGTTTACCGCTTACTTCACAGTCGAGGATGACGAGCCAGTTTTCGGCCTGGAGCTCGGCAATCAGGTTCTGGAGCGATTGCCCCACTGCGGCATTATTGATGGCTGGCAGATACTGCGCCTGGATACGTTGAAGCACCTCGGGTAACTTGGCACCGGCCCCCAGGCTTCGTCCCTCTCTTATCCAGCGAGTGAGATCTTCTGCCAGTAACTTTGAGAAACGTTTCTCTTTTAGTGACTGCACCATCCAGTTGCAGAGAAAATGACTTTCCGCCGCCGGGGTCTTGATGCTGCCGGCGGCATGGTTACGTTCCGCCAAAGCAGCGAGGCCGGCCTGGGTTAATGCCAGCAAGGCCTGATTGTAGCTTTGTTCTGTCATTGTTTTTCCGCGTATAAGAGATATGGATGGGGCGCTGAGTATACCCTAAGCTGCAGTTATCAATATCAGGTAGACAAAGAAAAACCACCACAATGGTTATCAGTAAGACAGTTATCCGGTCTGTCTTCGCAGCTATCTTACTGTAAATTTTTCAATCTCAAGGGTATCTCTTGTCTGCCGGGCAACTGGGTTGTTTAATGAACAGTGTGAGGTAGTAGCCGGTTGTTACCTCTGCCTCTATGGGCTTGGTTAAGATGAGTCTGATGGTGAGTCGATGGAATAACAGGAGAAGACAATGGCTAACGTATTGATCCTTGCCGGTGATTATGTGGAAGACTATGAAATCATGGTGCCGTTTCAGGCGCTGCAGATGGTGGGCCATAAGGTGACTGCCGTGTGCCCTGAAAAAGAGGCCGGTGATACTGTCAGGACGGCTATTCATGATTTTGAAGGCGATCAAACCTACAGTGAAAAACCTGGGCACAATTTCGTCCTCAACGGTGACTTTGAGCAGATAAGTGCCGATGACTTTGATGCGCTGCTGATCCCCGGCGGCCGAGCACCCGAGTATCTGCGTCTCTATGATGAAGTGCTTGAGCTGGTGCGGGCCTTTGCCAAGGCGGATAAGCCGATTGCCGCCGTCTGTCATGGGGCGCAGCTGCTGACCGCCGCCGGAGTGGTGCAGGGCAAGAAGGTGTCGGCTTATCCCGCCTGTGCTCCAGAAGTGCGCCAAGCCGGCGGTGAATATGCCGATATCGAGGTGACAGAAGCGATTACTGACGGCAAGTTGGTTACAGCGCCGGCTTGGCCTGCCCATCCTCAGTGGTTGGCGCAGTTCCATGCCTTACTCTGAATTCCACTGCCCAGGGCCTTGTCCGCTCTGACGGCCAAAGGTCATCTTAACGGGTCTTTCACTTGGCCGGAGATGCTATGTGTGAAATCTATTCCGGGGCGGCTCCCGCCTTGTTTGAGTTGAAAACCCGCTCGGTGCGTTTGGGTGGCGTCGTCACCAGTATTCGCCTGGAAGCGATTTTTTGGCAGTTGCTGGAGGATATCGCTGCCGAGGCGGGGTTGAGTCTCGGTGAGTGCCTCAGCCGTATCCACCAAGAGGCCTGCTGCAAGGAAGGGCGAGTCAGCAATTTTGCATCCTTGCTGCGGGTGGCTTGCACCACCTATCTCAATCGCGGTGAGCGCTTGTCCCTTAGGGGAGCAAGCTTTGCCGCCGAGAATGCAAGTGTTTCCAGCCAGTGAAAAATCCAGCTAAAACCCAACTAGCCAAAAGCCGCGCAGTGCGCGGCTTTTTAATGATTCAACATAGGAGCTAAAGCCCGTCATGCGGGGCGGCTCATTTGAGCTTCTTGGGCTTGATGCCACCGGAGCCGACTTT
Organism: Shewanella sp. YQ_9; assembly: GCF_043103185.1. Classification (NCBI taxonomy): domain Bacteria; kingdom Pseudomonadati; phylum Pseudomonadota; class Gammaproteobacteria; order Alteromonadales; family Shewanellaceae; genus Shewanella; species Shewanella sp. YQ_9. The sequence goes on along the minus strand of NZ_JBICJO010000075.1, from coordinate 34,507 downwards.
AACCTTAACTCTGCGGCCGGACATGCTCTTTTCCGCTGCGACTTGCTCCGAGGCGCTGCTGGCGCCCGGCTTTTTCTTGGCGAAGCTGCGGCGTTTTTGCAGTTGCTTGAGCAGGAGATCGCGATTACTCACTTCATAGCCTGGCATCATAATGCGCTTGAGTTTTTGGCCGATCAGTTTTTCGATGTCGGCCAGAGTGCGCTCTTCTTCGCGGCTGACAAAAGAGATGGCGACACCCGTCTTGCCGGCGCGGCCGGTGCGACCGATACGGTGCACATAGTCCTCCGCCAGGAAGGGCAGATCGTAATTGACCACATACTCGAGATCCGGAATATCCAGGCCGCGGGCGGCCACTTCGGTGGATACCAATACCCGTACCTTACCTTCCTTGAATTCTCTGAGCGCCCGGCGGCGGCTGCCCTGGGCTTTTTCACTGTGCACCACGGCACTGGCGATACCGTCGAGATTCAGCTCCTTGACCAGATGATCCGCGTCTTCACGGGTGGCGGTAAACACCAGCACCTGCTGCCAGTTCTTGCGCCCGATAAGTTCAGACAGGAGTTCACGCTTGCGGCGCTGCTCTACCGGGTAGACCACCTGGCTGACGGTCACCGCTGTGGTGTTTTGGCGGTCGGCCGTGATGACCTTGGGCTTGTTCATTATCTCATCGGCCAGGCGCCTTACCGCGCCAGAGAAGGTGGCCGAGAACATCAGATTTTGCCGCTGCTTGGCGGCGCTCTGAAGTATTTTGTTGATATCGTTGATAAAGCCCATATCCAGCATACGGTCGGCTTCATCCAGCACCAGCACTTCCAGCGAGCCCAGGCTCAGGTTACCGGCCAGCAGTTGTTCCAGTAAACGCCCCGGAGTGGCCACCACTATGTCGGCGCCTTGCTTGAGCTTGTTGACCTGAGATGCCGACTTGACGCCGCCAAACAAAGTAGCCACCGACAGTTGCAGGTATTTGCCGTATTGGCGGGCATTGTCGGCAACCTGGGACACCAGCTCACGGGTCGGTGCCAGGATCAGGGCCCGGATATTGCCGGGTTTGAGTTCGAGCGGGTTATCCTGCAGGCGCTGCAAAATAGGCAGCACAAAGGCGGCTGTCTTGCCTGTGCCCGTCTGGGCGCTGGCCAGCACGTCCTGACCGCGGCGAACCGCAGGGATAGCCTGTCTCTGAATCGGTGTCATGCTCTCATAACCGCACTCATTGAGCGCGCGGAGTATTTCGGGGGCAAAACTGTAAGATTCAAACTTCATCTCGATATTCCTGTATTCAACCGCTTGGCGTGTGTCTTAGCTGTTTCGGGTGTCGGCGGCCCAAATGCCGGAAGCTCAGGCCTGAGTAAACGCCAAGTGCCGGGATAACCCGGGCGGGCGCGGAGTATAGCAAAAAAATCCACCAAGGCCTGCTCATTTCTGCTTTATTCTTGCGCTGCAAGGATAAATGCCCTGAGGCGCTGCGGATATCACTGTCTCTTGCAGATACAAGAATGCCGCCCGCAGGCGGCATTCTCTCACGATTTATTGGCTTAGCTGAACCAGCCGGCAAACATCTGCTTGAAGTAGTCCATCAGCTTGCTGAACCAGCTGCCTTCGTTGACTTCTTCCAATGTCACCAGTGGGAACTGGGCAATGTCTTTGCCATCGAGCTGGAAGTATACCCGGCCGACGACTTCACCCTTGGCCAGCGGTGCGGTCAGCTCTTTGGTCAGTTCGAAGTTGGCCTGCAGGTTTTTAGCCTGACCCCGGTTGATAGTGACAGGAGTGTCAGTGGTTACACCCAAGTCCACTGTGTCACGGTCGCCGTACCAGATCTTCTGGGTGACAAAGCTGTCACCGGCCTTGTAAGGGGTGATGGTTTCAAAGAAACGGAAGCCATAGTTGAGCAGTTTCTTGCTCTCGGCCTTACGGGCGGCTTCACTCTTGGTGCCCATGACCACGGCAATCAGGCGCATGCCATCTTTGGTGGCTGAGGATACCAGGTTATAGCCGGCACCCGAGGTGTGGCCTGTCTTGATGCCGTCGACATTGAGGCTGTTATCCCACAAGAGGCCGTTACGGTTGTACTGCTTGATACCGTTGTAGGTAAAAGATTTTTCCTTGTAGATATCGTACTCGTTGGGTACATCACGGATGAGGGCCGCGCCCAGCAGCGCCATATCATAGGCGGTAGATTTGTGGTTGTCTGAATCCAGGCCGTGGGAGTTTTCAAAGTAGCTGTCACGCATGCCCAGCTGTTTGGCCCAGGAGTTCATCAGATCGACGAAGGCGCCTTCGGTTCCGGCAATGTGCTCGGCCATGGCAACACAGGCATCGTTACCGGATTGGATAATGATACCCCGGTTCAGATCCGAGACTTTAACCGTCTTGCCGACTTCGATAAACATCTTGGAGGAGTCGGGGAAGTTCTTCGACCAGGCGTTCTTGCTGATGGTCACATCGTCATCGGGAGAGACATTACCCGCCTTGATCTCCTGACCTATGACATAGCTGGTCATCATCTTGGTCAGGCTGGCAGGGTTGAGGCTTTCGTAGGCGTTATTTTCCGCCAGTAAGCGCCCTGAGTTGTAATCCATCAAGACATAGGCCTTGGCGGCAACATCCGGTGCATCTGGGACGACTATCGGGGCATTGTTGGCCTGTGCGGCGGAAACTGAGGCACAGGCGAACAACAGAAAGGCTTTCGCGGGACTTTTTACAAAATTCATCATTACCTGAATACGTCTTCTGGTTGGAGTCGGAAAATATGCTGAAATTCGCAGCGAGTATAACATTAGTCGACCGGAGATTTCAGTTAAGGTTCCTTAATTAGTTAAAAATATGGTGGAATTTTGAACGCTTATGATTTTGGTTCAGTCACCATATAGCTGCTCGGGAAGCCTTCCTGCTTCAGCTTTTCCAGCAATTTGGCGGCAATACCTTCATGGCTGACCGGGCCGAGTTGCAGCCTGTATACCGGCTTGGCATCGGTAATCCGGCTCTTGACCTGATACTTGTTTTCAAGCTCTGAAGCCAACTCAAGCAGACGTTCGCGCGAGCCGGATGCCATCACCTGCACATAGTGCAAATTGTCGCTGCGAAGCTCGGCCATGGTCTGGCTCTCTTCACTGTCCTCAAACAGGACTTCCAGCCTCACCCTGGCGGTGCCTGTCTTCAGCATGTCCAGCCGGTAAGCCGCGGCGTAGGACAGATCTATCACTCGGTCGGGGTGAAAGGGGCCACGGTCATTGACCCTGACCACCACGCTCTTGTTGTTGGCCAGGTTGGTGACCCTGACATAGCTGGGCAGTGGCAATGTCTTGTGCGCCGCCGACATGGAGTACATGTCATAGGTTTCACCGTTGGAGGTCAGATGGCCGTGAAACTTGGCGCCATACCAGGATGCCAGCCCCTCAACCTTGTACCCCTTGCCGGACGGCATCACCTGGTAGGATTTTCCTCTGACCTGGTAATCCTTGTTGCCCTGTTTGCTGTAGGGTTCGAACCTGGGATGGGCATCTTCCACCTTGGAGACATCCGGGGCATCGGCCGGAGGCCTATCATCTTTCATGGTGTAACGGCCCGAGTTGCCGGCACAGGCGGCCAGCAGAATAGAGGCGGTCAGTGGCAGCAATAGTTTAAGTCTTGTCATGGTGGGCTTTGAGTTGTTCACTGAATTGATAAACCGCCATGGCGTACAGCGGGCTACGATTGTAACGGGTGATCACATAGAAATTGTTCAGCCCCAGCCAATAGTCTTTGGCATCGGCCTGTTCCAACTCGATAAGCAGTGCTTTTTGGCTGGCATCCAGATCCCGGTTTTCCTTCAGTGCCACCTCGGGAGAGAGGATATCGGCCACTTGGTAATTGAGCCTTTCTCCCTTCCAGACCTTGGCCTTGGGCGTGGCTGTGGTGCTCAGTTCCAGTGCCACCGGCTCACCGGCTTTCCATCCGTGACGATGAAAATAGTTGGCTACTGAGCCTATGGCATCGTCGACACTGCCCAGCAGATCCCGCTTGCCGTCACAGTCAAAGTCGACCGCGTAGGCCAGATAGCTTGAAGGAATAAACTGGCCATAGCCCATGGCGCCGGCGTAGGAGCCCAGGAGGGTTTCCTTATCGAGTTGCTCCTCTTTAAGCAGCGTCATCAGCTTGGCAAATTCGCCGCGAAAGAAAGTCGCCCGTGGCGGGTAGTAGAATCCCAGGGTATAGAGGGCATCGATCACCGGGTACTTGCCCATGTAACCGCCGTAGAAGGTTTCAATACCGATAATGGCCACTATGATTTGCGGATCCACGCCATAGGTCTTGGCGGCGCGCGCTATGGTCTGTTCGTGCTGCTGCCAGAAACTCAGCCCGGCTTCGAGGCGCTTCTCGGTCAGAAAAATGGGGTAGTACTGATGCCAGGGTTTGGCCTCCCAAGGACTGGAGATGGCATCCAATACCGCCTGGTTTTTCTGGGCCGAGGCGAGGAAGCTTTCGACTTCCTCCTGGCTAAAGCCCTGACTCTGTTGCTGTTTGATAAAATCCTGCTTGAGCTGCTCGGGAGAGGGCACCTCGGCGGTGGCACAGGCGCTGAGGTTGAGACTCAGCAGCAGGCCCAGAGGTGCGAGCAGCTTTTTGAATGTCGGCATGTAAGGCGTTCCTATCTGTCGATGAAGCGTCTATGGGTGTGAATACTCATTAGAATGCCAAAAGCGGCCATCAATGTCAGCATAGAGGTGCCGCCATAACTTATCAGCGGCAGTGGGACTCCCACTACGGGCAAAATACCGGACACCATGCCGATATTCACAAACACATAAACGAAGAAGGTGAGGGTCAGCGAGCCGGCCAGCAAGCGGGCAAAGCTGGTTTGAGCCCTGGAGGCGATCACCAGGCCGCGGCCGATTACATAGAGATAGAGTGCCAGCAGCAGCAGACTGCCGATGAGGCCAAACTCCTCACCGATCACGGCGAATATAAAGTCGGTGTGGCGCTCCGGCAAAAACTCCAGCTGCGACTGAGTACCATCGAGCCAGCCCTTGCCCCAGAGTCCGCCTGAACCTATGGCAATCTTGGACTGAATGATGTGGTAGCCGGTACCGAGCGGATCGGCCTCGGGATCCAGCAAGGTCATCACTCGATTGCGCTGGTAGTCGTGCATCAAAAAGAACCACAGAATCGGTAGCAGCGCCAGCACGGCGGCGATAAAACCGCCGACAATGGCCCAGCTCATGCCGGAGAGAAACAGTACAAAGATCCCCGAGGCGGCCACCAGAATTGAGGTGCCGAGATCCGGCTGTTTGGCGATAAGCAGAGTGGGGATAAGCAAAATCACCCCGGCACCGGCCAGATAACGTTTCTTCGGCGGCAAGGGAAACTTGGAGATAAACCAGGCCATGGTGATAGGGAAGGCCAGTTTCATCAGCTCAGACGGCTGAAACTCCATAAAGCCCAGGTTGAGCCAGCGTTGGGCGCCCTTGTTGATCTCACCGAAGAAATGCACCCCCAGCAGCAGGGCGACCCCGGCAATATAGATGGGCAGAGCCCAACGGCGAAACACTTCGGGGTTAATCTGGGCGATAAACAGCATCAACCCAAGGGACAGCCCCATACGGAATAGCTGCCTTTCCATCATGGCCAGGTCTTCACCGCTGGCAGAATAGATGACGAACAGGCCAAAGCCCATCAGGCCCAGGATGCCGAGCAGCAGCGGCAGATCGATATGTATCTTCTGCCAGATATTGGGTTTACGGCTGTGGCTCATGTTTCAACTCCCAGGTATCCCTTAGCAGATATTCATCCAGCATGGCCCGGGCAACCGGCCCGGCGTTGGCGCCGCCCCAACCGGCGTTTTCCAGTACCACCGCCAGCACTATTTTCGGATTTTCGTAGGGGGCATAGGCGATGATCAGCGCGTTGTCGCGCAGATGCTCGTCAATGGAGTCCGCATCATACTTCTCATCTTCGGCAACGCTGAAGACCTGGGCGGTACCTGTCTTCATCGCCGCGGTATAACTGGCATCAGTGAAGCGACTCTTCTGCGCGGTGCGGCGCATGGCCTCGTTGATGATCTCCCAGTTATTTTTGTTTTTCAGCACTATCGGCGGCCTTTCATCCACCGGCGTCTCAATGCGGGCTGTGTTGTCCTTGATGGCCTTGAGCAGGTGCGGGGTAAAACGTTTGCCGCGGTTGGCCAAAATGGCTGTGGCATTGGCCAGCTGCAACGGCGTGGTGGTCCAGTAACCCTGGCCAATCCCGACCGAGATGGTGTCGCCTATGTACCAAGGTTGGTTGTACTTGAGGCGTTTCCAGTCCCTCGATGGCATTACCCCGGCAGACTCTTCGAAGATATCCACCCCGGTATTCTGACCGAAGCCGAATTGATCCATGAAGCCGGAAATCTTGTCGATGCCCACTTTGTAAGCCATGTCGTAGTAGAAGGTATCGCAGGAGTGAACTATGGAGTCATATACGTCCACCCAGCCGTGGCCCCAGCGTTTCCAGTCGCGATATTTACGGTCGACCCCAGGGATCTGCCAGAAGCCGGGATCCCAGATGCGGGTCTTCTCGCTAATGGTTTGATCTTCCAGCCCCAAGAGCGCCAGATGTGGTTTGACCGTGGAGGCCGGGGCATATTGCCCTTGGGTTGCACGGTTAATCAAGGGGCGCGAGCGGCTGTTGAGTAGCTCGCTGTAGGCCTTGGAACTGATCCCGTGCACAAATTGGTTCGGGTCATAGCTGGGGCTGGAGACCATGGCCAGAATCCCGCCGTCTCTTGGGTCTATCGCCACGATTGAGCCGCGGCGGCCATCCAGCAGTTCGGTGGCCTTTTGCTGCAGCTGCAGATCCAGCGTCAGGTAGATATCCTGTCCTGGCTCGGGCTGGGTCACCTTGAGGGTGCGAACACTGCGCCCCAGGTTGTTGACCTCTTCCTCCAGATGCCCGGGCAGGCCGTGGAGCAGGCTCTCATAGAACTTTTCTATCCCCTGTTTGCCAATGTCTTTGGTGGCGGCATAGTTCTTCCAACTGCCGGAGCGTTCCAGCGCGTCTCTGTCCCTGGAGTTGATTTTGCCGACATAGCCCAGCACATGGGTCAGCAGGCTGCTGTAGGGATAGTGGCGTTTAAGACCGGCATCGACATAGAAACCATCGAACCTGTGTTGGTTAACACTGAACAGGGCCACCTCGTCTTCCGTCAGCCGGGTCTTGAGCGGCAAGGGCTTGAAGCGACGGTGATATTTCAGTGACTCGGTGAAGCTGTCGCGCTCATCCTGACTGAGGTCGATAACGGTTGAGAGTTCATCCAGCGTCTGCTGCATGTTCTTCACCTTCTCCGGGATCACTTCCAGGGTGTAGAAGGGCAGGTTCTCTGCCAGCAGCTTGCCGTTACGGTCATAGATCAGGCCGCGGCTGGGCGCCAGCGGTACCACTCGGATACGGTTATCATTGGAGCGGGTTTCGTAGTCTTTGAAAGACACCACCTGCAGATAGTAGAGGTTGCCGAGCAACAGGCTGAGCAAAGCGACCACGCAGACAAAGGTAAACAGCGCCCGGCGTTTGAACAGTGCCGCCTCGGCGGCGTGATCATGCATGGTTATTCGCTTTCTACGCGGCAATGGATTCTCTCCGGCTCAAACAGTTAATGCAAAGTCAGCTAATGCAAGTGGCTCTTGGGTGCCTTATTCCCTGTGGTAGGGATGATTGTTGTTGATGCTCCAGGCCCGGTAAAGACTCTCGGCCACCACGACTCTCACCAAGGGGTGGGGCAGGGTCAGGGCCGACAGACACCAGCTTTGGCTGGCGGCTTGTTTACAGGCGGGAGCCAAGCCTTCCGGGCCGCCTATCAGCAGGCTGACATCCCGGCCATCGAGCTGCCATTTTTCCATGGCAGAGGCGAGTTCCGGAGTAGTCCAGTTCCTGCCCGGCAGATCCAGAGTGACGATATGGTTGCCCTTGGGAATCGCGGCCAACATGGCTTCACCCTCTTTTTGCAGAATACGGGCGATATCGGCATTCTTGCCCCGCTTGCCGGCGGGAATTTCAACCAACTCCAGCGCCATGTCCCTGGGGAAGCGGCGCTGGTACTCGGCGAAACCCTTGCTGACCCAGTCCGGCATTTTGGTGCCTACGGCAACGAGTTGCAGTTTCATCAGGCGTTGGCGTCAGACCAGAGTTTTTCCAACTGGTAATGTTCGCGGGTTTGCTCCTGCATCACATGCAGAATCACATCACCCAGATCCACCAGAACCCAGTCGCTGCTGTCGCGGCCTTCTACGCCCTGAGGTTGCATGCCGGCTTGCTTGGCTTCGGCAACCACATTTTCAGCAATGGCGCGAACATGGGTCTTGGATGTGCCTGAGCAGATAACCATAAAGTCGGTCACGTTGGACTTTTTGCTGACATCCAGCACCACTATGTCCCGTGCCTTGAGATCATCGACCTTGTCGACAACAAATTGTTTCAGTTCTGTGCCTTGCACGCTGAAGATCCTCTCATGTTTTTGATCAAGCGCAGTAGTATATCAGCGCTGGCGGGCAAGTCCCATAGCATTTATCGCCCATCCACCGCAGTTAACCGCCAAGATAGAGGCGGTTTGCGATTATATACTCGAGCACGGCTTTGGGCATGGCGGCGCGGCAGGCATTAATGTCACCGACGGCGATGGCGCGGCGAATGGCCGTGGAGGAGAAGGGCTGCGGCTCGACCGGGAGGCTGATGATTTTGCCGTATTGCGCATTTTCAATGTCATGGTCACTGCCATTGCCATTTTCATCGTCACAGGCTCTTGCCGCCAAGGCCTGGGTGACCGAGCAGCCTCTTTGGGCCAGTTCGGTTTGGATTTCGGCGTCCTTTGGCAGGTGCCAGTCCGGGCGCTGGCAAACCACCAGGTTACACAGGGAAAACAGCCGCTGCCATTGATGCCAGCTCGGCAGCGACAGCAAGGAATCTGTACCCATGATGAATTGGAATTCGGCGCCTGGGAAAGCCTGCTGCAGCGCTTCCAGCGTCGCTACGCTGTAGGAGGGGGCATTGCGCTTGAGCTCGATATCGCAAATGTCCATATCGGGGAACTCGTCGCAGGCCAGTTTAAGCATGGCCAGGCGCTGCTCGCTGCTGGCGGTGGCCTTGGCCTTGTGCGGCGGAATATGGTTCGGCAGCAACCAGAGCTTATCCAGCTCTAGCCGGGCTTTGACTTCGGCCGCGGGTTTGAGGTGACCATAGTGAACTGGGTCGAAAGTACCGCCCATCAGCCCGATACGCATCCTGCCTCCTCAGTCGAACTCAATATGGCCAAGGTGGCGCGCCGCCTTGGGATCGAACAGCAAACACAGATGGGAAAGGCCGGTCCAGTTTTCCTGGCCTTGTTGTTTCAGTGCCAGCTCCAGCTTGGAGGCGATAGCCAGCATGGACTCTATGGCTTCCAGGCTCAGCCGGGTGAGGGCGCCCTGATAGAGCGGCTTGCGCTTGTCCCAAATTCTATGCTTGCCGAACAGGCTATTGAGGCTCTCGCCCTGACTGCGGGCCGATTGCAGCGTCAGCAGCAAGGTCAGCTCTTTTTGCAGCGCCCAATGGATAATGGGCATGGCGGTTTCTTCGGCCTTGAGCTGGGCGAGGATATGCTGGGCCTTATCCTGTTGGTTAGCCAGCAGGGCATCGGTCAATTGGAACACGCTGAAGCGGGATTGATCTTCGAAGTAGCGGCTCAGCTCTTCGCTGTCTACAGGACGGGCACCGGCCAGCAGCTGCAGCAGTTGCATCGCCTGATCGGCCGCCAGCAGATTGCCTTCGTAAAGGGCATACAGCATGGCTCTGGCATCGTTTTTGAGATTGAGCCGATAGTATTGAATACGGCCGTCGAGCCAGCGCTGGAACTGGGCCCCTTCGGGTGTGGCGCAAGGAACATAAAGACCTTGGCTGTCCAGGGCTTTGAACCACTTGCTGTTTTGCTGATCGCGGCCAAGCTTGGGGCCGTCGATGATCAACACTATATCCGGGTTTTGTTCAGCAATAAGGTTTTGCAGCATGGCGCCGCCATCTGCACCCGGCTTGGCCTGGGGCAGGTTGAGTTCTATGATTCTGCGACTGGCAAACAGGCTCATGGCGTGCCATTCGTTGGCGAGATCCTGCCAGTTGAAGTTAGCTTCCTGAGTCAGTTGCAACCTTTCTTCAAAGCCTTGGCTGCGGGCGGCAGCCAGGATTTGCCGCTTGCTGCTGTCCAGCAGATAGGGATCGTCGCCCAGCAGCAGATAGCAGGATTTCAGCGGCGACAACTGCCGGTGTAACTGATCCGGATAGACCCGCATCAGTTCACCTCAATGGCGGCCAGAGTCTGGATGATGTTATCGGCAGCTTGAATGCGCATCTCTTTGACCAGCAACTCCATCTCCCGGCTCTTGGCCAGCGCGGTGCGGGGGTCGTCGAGATAATCGCGGCGGATTTCCACATCGAAAGGTTGTGCTTCCTTGCCCGGCAGAGACACGGCAAAACGCACATGGTAGATGAGTTCATATTCGGCGACGTTGCCTGTGGGGTAGAGCGACAAGGTTGAGCGCTCCAGAGTGTCGCTCAGCAGCACCAGCCGGGGAATACCCTTGGCGGGTTCCTCTATGCCGACATTGTTGAGACGCAGGCGTTCACGCACCAGGCGGCTCAGTTCGCTGTATTTGTCGCTGCTCTCAAGGCTCAGCTTGCTGAGCTCGGGCGGAATGGAATAACTTCCCTGAAGTTGAAAGCCGCAACCGGTACTGGTCATAACGACCAGTGCCAGCAGGGCGAACATCAACTGCTTCACGCTTAAAGATAGTTTCAGCATGGATGTCCTGTTTTTTCTCAGTTGGCGACTATGTTCAGCAGTTTACCTGGAACATAGATCACCTTGCGGATGGTCTTGCCTTCGGTGTGCTTGATCACCTGTTCATCGGCCAGACCCAGGGCTTCGACCTCTTCCTTGGCAGCATCGGCCGCCACAGTGATCTTGGCTCTGAGCTTACCGTTGACCTGCACCACGATCAGCTTGCTGTCTTCGACCAGTGCAGATTCGTCGGTTTCAGGCCAGCTGGCTGACTCGATATCGCCTTCCATGCCCAGCTCCTGCCACAGGTTGAAGCTCAGGTGTGGGGTGATGGGGTACAAGAGACGCACCACGGCAGACAGGGCTTCGGCCATCAGGGCTCTGTCCTGCTCGGTTTCCTGCGGAGCCTTCTGCAGCGCGTTCATCAGTTCCATCACGGCGGCAATGGCGGTGTTGAACATCTGGCGGCGGCCGATATCGTCGGTCACCTTGGCTATGGTCTTGTGCAGTTCGCGGCGCAGCGTTTTCTGCTCGCCGGTCAGTGCCGCTATATCCAGCGCTGGAGCCGCGCCTTTGGCGATATGGTCATGGGCCAGTTTCCACAGACGCTTGATAAAGCGGTGGGCGCCTTCCACGCCGGACTCCTGCCATTCCAATGTCAGCTCCGGTGGTGAGGCAAACATCATGAACAGTCGCACAGTATCGGCGCCGTACTTCTCCACCATCACTTGCGGATCGATGCCGTTGTTTTTCGACTTGGACATCTTGCTCATGCCGGTGTAAGTCAGCTCATGGCCTTCATTGTCCACGGCCTTGAGGATCCGACCCTTGTCGTCTTTCTCAACCACAGTCACTTCCAGTGGCGATACCCAAACGCGGGCGCCCTTCTCGTTGCTGTAGTAGAAGGCATCGGCCAGTACCATGCCTTGAGTCAACAGACGCTTGGCAGGTTCGTTGGAGTTAACCAAACCGGCATCACGCAACAGTTTGTGGAAGAAACGGAAGTACAACAGGTGCATACAGGCGTGTTCGATACCGCCTATGTATTGATCTACCGGCAGCCAGTAGTCGGCCTTGGCTGGATCCAGCATCTGATCTGCCTTGGGTGAGCAGTAGCGGGCATAGTACCAGCTGGACTCCATAAAGGTGTCGAAGGTGTCGGTTTCGCGCAGGGCATTTTGGCCGTTGACTGTGGTCTTGGCCCACTCTTTGTCGGCCTTGATTGGGCTCTGGACCCCATCCATGACCACGTCTTCCGGCAGAATGACCGGCAGTTGCTCTTCCGGCGTCGGCATCACAGTGCCGTCTTCCAGAGTCACCATAGGGATAGGTGCGCCCCAGTAGCGCTGGCGGCTGACGCCCCAGTCGCGCAGGCGGAAATTAACCTGGCGCTTGCCTTTGCCTTCGGCACTCAGCTTGTCGGCGATGGCGTTGAAGGCGGCTTCAAAGTCCAGACCATCGAACTCGGCTGAGTTGAACAGTATGCCTTTTTCAGTGTAAGCGGCTTCAGAGATATCCAGCTCGCCATCGGCAGGCTTAATCACGCCCTTGATGGCCAGGCCATACTTGGTGGCGAATTCATAGTCACGCTGGTCGTGGCCGGGAACCGACATCACGGCGCCGGTACCATAGTTCATCAGGACAAAGTTGGCGGCCCAAACCGGGACTTCTTCGCCTGTCAGCGGGTGGATCGCCTTGAGGCCGGTATCGACACCTTTCTTCTCCATGGTGGCCAGCTCAGCCTCGGAGGCGGTGCTCTGCTTGCACTCTTCAACAAAGGCTGCCAGCGCCGGGTTGTTGGCGGCGGCTTTCTCGGCCAGCGGGTGACCGGCGGCAATGGCCACATAGGTCACGCCCATCACGGTATCCGGACGTGTGGTGTAGATGTCGAAGCTATCGTCGGAACCGGCCACCTTGAAGGTCATCTCGACGCCTTCGGAGCGACCAATCCAGTTACGCTGCATGGTCTTGACCTGCTCAGGCCAACCTTCGAGGGTATCGATATCGTTCAGCAGCTCTTCGGCGTACTGAGTGATCTTGATAAACCACTGAGGGATCTCTTTCTGCTCAACCACAGTGTCGCAGCGCCAGCAGCAACCATCGATAACCTGCTCGTTGGCCAGCACAGTCTGGTCATTGGGGCACCAGTTGACCGAAGCTGTTTTCTTGTACACCAAGCCTTTTTCATACAGTTTGGTGAAGAACCACTGTTCCCAGCGATAGTATTCCGGGGTACAGGTGGCAATTTCACGGCTCCAGTCGTAGCCGAAACCCAGCATTTTCAGCTGGTTCTTCATGTAATCTATGTTTTCATAGGTCCAAGGCGCCGGCGCAGTGGCGTTCTTGATCGCGGCATTTTCTGCCGGCAGACCGAAGGCATCCCAGCCGATGGGCTGAAGCACATTTTTACCCTGCAGACGCTGGAAACGGGAAACTACGTCACCTATGGTGTAGTTACGCACGTGTCCCATATGCAGCCGACCTGAAGGATAGGGGAACATAGAGAGGCAGTAGAACTTCTCTTTACTCGGATCTTCGGTGACTTCAAAAGTTTTCTTTTCTGCCCAGTGCGTTTGCACTTTGGCTTCGATTTCTGAGGGATTATATTGCTCTTGCATCAGGTTTTTCGGCAATGCCGCCCATTATTTTGACATGCGCGCTATACTGCGCCGTTTAGATCTGCATAGAATAAACCAGAAGTGAGTCATTAAGAAAGGTTCGTCTTAAAGGAGTATTGGCCATGAGTGAGAGAAGTACGGAGTTACTGGCGCTGTATCAGGCCTTGATTGACAGAGTCAAACAACAGTATAACCAAGATAACTCATTGACAGTTAAGAGCTTATTTAACTCTATCAAGGAAGGGAAAGAGTATTTGGCCATCAAGCAGCAGGCCGGTGAGGCCGAGCTGTCTCTGGTCGAGGAGTTCCTCAAGCGGGATATCGCCAGTTATATCCAGAGCCAAACGGAAGATGACATCAGTTACAGCCCCACTATGCTGACACTGGAAAATACCCTCTGGCATTGGCTGGGCGAAATCAGTGACCGCAGCCAGGTGGAGTGGCACGAACTGGCCCATGAGTTCAAACACCATGGTTATTATCAGAGCGGCGATATCGTCAGTCAGGGCAAGATGGTCTGCAGCAACTGCGGCCATGAGATGGACTTTGAGTTCCCAGGCGTTATTCCAGACTGCCCCGAGTGTGACCACTCGGAATTTACCCGTGAAGCGCTGGCGCCCTGAGTCATAGATGTTCCGGCTTTCAATGGCTTGGAGCTCAAGGAAAAACCCTTAAACGCACAGATATAAAAACGCAGGCTTCGGCCTGCGTTTTCTATATTGTTGATGCCGTTTGAAACTGAGACTGACAGGTTTTAGCTGCAGATGTGCCGTTTCTCAACACGGGTTTTGATCAACTGTTATCGCGATAGGCGGCGATTTTGGCGAGTGCGGCCTTGATTTCCTGCTTGCGACCCGCATCTGCCAGCTCGCGCCCCGGCCTTGGGGCGGCTTCGAGCGCTTTTTGCAGGAAAGGCAGGGCTTCGTCATACCTGTCCTCTTCCAACAGGAAGTCGCCGTAAAAGTAGTTGCTGTCTATACCATCGGGGTTGAGCTCCAACGCTTGTTTCAGTAACTCCTCGGCCTTGTCATCGTCCCCAAAGCCTAGCGGCCAGCCGGGCACCTTGTAGTAAAGCACCCCGAGACTGGTGTAGGCCGAACCCTTGAGCGCGGTGGGATCTTGCTTAAGCGCCTGCTCAAAGTCACTGCGAGCCCGTTTGGCATATTTGAGGGCACCGAGGCCGCCGCTGACCCCGGCATAGGTAGAGTTGATTATCCCGTGCCAGATGCGCACGCCTGTACTTTGGGGGTGGGACTGCACCGACTCATCCGCCAGCTTCAGCAGTTTAACAAAGGCTTTTTCCTGCTCGTCGCCGCTGAGTTGATAGTTGTTGATGGCCCAGTCGTGTTGCAACTGTTTGACGGCCAGATCGCTTGCGTCATCGGCCCAGAGCGAAGGACTCACCAGCAGCGCTGCGCTCAGGCACAAGAGTTTAAATGGCTTCATGTTTCTCTCCTTCGGTGATGGGGTTGGCCGTGTCTTGTATTGGCATGGCCCTTTGGCAAAACTGGCGAATAAGTGGCAGTTTCTTGCGGGTATCATTGTTAACCAGGCCGGGCAGCAGGGCGTTTATCCGCACAAACAGCTTTTCCGGCCAACCGATAAAACGGCGGCCCCGGCGATTATTGGCCAGATCGCGGCAGAGGATGTCGGCCACCCATTCAGGGCTGTCCTGACGGTTGCCGAGCGCCAAATTGAGCTGGCGCATCGATTCTGTGTTGAGTTCGGTATCCGTGGCTCTGGGGGCGAAATAGAGCACCTTAATCTTGCTGTCGGCCAACTCCCGCTCCAGTGCTTCGGTAAAGCCTCTGAGGCCAAACTTGCTGGCGCAGTAAAGACTGGAACCCGGGTAGCCTATGCTGCCGAGAATGGAGCCGACATTGATGATGGCGGCCTCGGACTGGCGTTTGAGCAAGGGCAGCAGGGTGCGGCAACAGTTGATGGGCGCCTCCAGGTTCACCGCCATCATGGCGCGGGTATCACAGGTGTCGCTGGCTTCCAGCATGCTGAGTTGATTGACCCCGAGGCAGTTGATCAACACCTTGGGGCTGAACACTCCGGCGGCCTGGCGCAGCTGACACTGACCGCCACTGCTGGTCAGATCGGCGCTTAAGGTGTGATGCTCCCCGGCAAGGCTCTGTTTCAGGGCATCGAGCTTGGCTTGATCCCGGCCGCAGAGCAGCAGTCTGGCGCCTTTGGCGGCCAATGTCCCGGCGATGGCGCTGCCGATGCCGCCACTGGCGCCCGTGATGATGACATTCAGATACTTGAGTTCCATATTAGTCACCGTTTTCAGGAGGCCAGCGCCAAGGCCTGGGCCGGCGCCAACTCGCGGAAGATGTTGCCGTAGAGGCGGTAGAAGTTGTTGGCGGCGTGAATGATCAAGGCCTGTTCATCGCGATCCTCAATCCGGTTCATCAGCCCCTCAAAGAAATGGATATGTTGCTTGTCCAGCTCGCCGTGAGACTTGAGATAACTGAAGGCTGAATCCGGCAGCCCCAGGCGCGATTGCACTTTTTCGGCCGCCAGCAGCGCCAGATTAATGCTGGTGCCTTCCAGTACATTGACCATGCCGAAAAAGCCCAGCGGACTTACCCGATTCACCATGTCGTAGGCGTAAGCCACCATGACCTCGGTGGCAAACAGCGGCGTGCTGCGTCTGGCCTTTTCCTTGTCAAAACCGCAGGCGGCTATGTCATTGAGGATCCACTCCTGGTGGCCTTGCTCCTCTTCG
The DNA here is from genome assembly GCF_043103185.1 of Shewanella sp. YQ_9. Taxonomy (NCBI): domain Bacteria; kingdom Pseudomonadati; phylum Pseudomonadota; class Gammaproteobacteria; order Alteromonadales; family Shewanellaceae; genus Shewanella; species Shewanella sp. YQ_9. The sequence continues at coordinate 18,396 of NZ_JBICJO010000075.1, read as the reverse complement.
ATATACTCGGCTACCGCCACCCTGAGCCATTCCTTGCTTTCCGGCAGTCTGGCGCCTGTGGCCATGAGCAGCGGCGAAGTGTGCTTCACATGGTGATAAGCCTGGTGCAGGAAGGCGACATATTCCTCCAGGCTTATCTCTCCTTGCAGGCATTTGCCTATGATGGGACTGGCCAGCAGATACTCGCGTCCGCTCTGGGTTGCTTGTTGTAATTGGTTGTAGAAATTCATTATAGGGCTCCCTCAATATATGGGGTTTCGGATAGATAGAGCTGTTCTATTTGAGCGGCCAGGGCGCTCAGCAGTGAGGCGCGCTTGACCCTGCCATTGGCAGTGGTGTGAGGCTTGAGCTCGGTTTCATTCAGTCTTATCCAGCGTTTGATCCTGGCGTAGTCGGGCAGTGTGGCATTGACCGCATCCAGCCAGGCCTGGAGCTGCTCATTGCTGACTTGGAGCGGAGCGCACACCAGCGCGCTGAGCCAGGGCTTGGCGTCACCAAGCACCATACACTGACTCAGCAGCGGTTTGGCCATCAGCGCCGACTCCACCCACTCAGGGCTGATATTGCGGCCAAAGGAGCTGATAAGCAGATGCTTGCGGCGCCCGTTAATGGTGAGCACACCTTTATCGAGTTGGCCAAGGTCGCCGGTGGCGATTTCTCCCTGACCCCAAGTCTCGGGTTGGTCGAGATACCCCAGATGACTGGCGCCGCCGACATGGATTTCGCCGCTGCGAATGGTGACTTTGCAGTGAGGCAACACAGTGCCGGCAAAGCCGGGAGTGTCTTTATCCGGGGTGTTGAGCGCCACGACTGAGCCGCATTCCGACAGGCCGTAACCTTCATAAACCGGCAATCCAAGCTCCCTGGCCCGCAGCAGTAACTCGGGGGCGACCTTGCCGCCACCAACGGCGACAAAGCGCAGTGAGTTTGGCACTTGCCAACCTTGCTCGCAGGCCCCGACCAGCAGTGTCAGCAACTGAGGAATGAGGATCATGCTGCTCGGCTGCGCTTGGCTTATGGTTTGCAGCAGCGCCCGGCTGTCGAGTCTTGAGCTGCCGTGCATGCCGCGTGCTTTATCCGAGGGCAGCAGCACAGTGCCGCCGCACAGCAAGGGGCTGTAGATACCGGCGATGTTTTCCAGCAAGGTGCTCAAGGGCAACAGACAAAGATGCCGAGGGCTGGGCAGGGCTGTGACTTTTGCAAGCGATTCGGCCACCCGCCATTGATGCTCGCTGCTGAGACACACCCCCTTGGGGTTACCGGTAGAGCCTGAGGTAAAGGTAATTTTGGCTGTGCACTGTGGGACTTGTGGAAAAGCCGCCGTTTTCTCGGCGCAAAGGTTCTGTTGGCCCGGATGTCCGTCGCAGAGCTGTTCGTCAGATAGCTGCTCGTCGTATAACTGCCTGCTGTATAAATGCCAGCCGTATAGACTGCAGCCCAGTTCACTGAGACCTTGGTAAGGCGCGAAGCCCTTTGGCAAACAAGGCTGAATTTGTGGGCTTTCGCTGAGCACCAGCTCAACCGAGGTTTGTTCAAGGCAGTTTGCCAACTGCTCTTGGGAGAAAAATAGCGGCAAGGGCAGGCAAAGAACTCCTGCCTGCTGACAGGCGAGATCCAGTATCGCCCACTGCACACTGTTGCCGGCATGCAGTGCCAGGCTGCGGATATTCAAGCGTTTGAGGAAATCACTATAGCGGCGGATTTCTGTTTTCAGTTCAAGGTAGCTGAGTTGCCGCTCAGCATCGATAAGGGCAATGGCCTGATCTTCGCCGTTGAGTTTGCCTAGAACATCCCAATCAAGGTTGGTTTCGGCGCCTGACTCAGAGGTATTGACTTGGTTTAACTGAGGCGATGGAGTCATAGGTTTGGCTCCCGGGTCCTGGCATAAGCCAATTCGGCCGCCATGGTGCTGATATCCGATTCGTGCCTTTGTGCCAGTCGTCTCAAGCGGGGACTGGTTTCTATCACCTCTTGGGCGAGGCGCAGATCGCCAATCATGACTCTGGGGTTGTTGCGGTAGTAATTGCCCCAAATGGCGCTGTCACCTTCCAGTCGCTCAGGATCGGCGCTACAGAGCTGCATGGGCGAAAAGCCCAGCAGTTTCATCAGCGCCTCCACCTGCTCTGTGACGGTAAAGACCATGTACTCAAAACCGGCTCTGGCCAGAGTGGCGGCAAGCAGTACCAGCAGCAGTGGCCCTGAACTCTTGTTGGTGAGTGCAAGATTGCCTACTTCTACCAAGGAAGCCCTGTCCACCGGGCGTTTGGCCAGCAGCGCCACCTGTTGCTCTATGGGGGCTTCTAGGTATTGCTCCAGAAACAAGGGGTAGTAGCAACCGGCTCTGAGGCCGAAGGCACCCTGAGGCTGCCCCTTCATGCTCAGTTGTAGTAAGAAAGGCAAAAATTCCTTGAGCTTGGCACCATGCACCTGGAAGTACTTGGCGGCGATATAGTCTTCGACCTCAGTGCGGCCCTCTGCCTGCTCATGGAACAGGCGACACTCGGGAAGCGAATGAGGTGGGTTGGCAGAGCTTGGGACGTCCTTTTCCAGGGCAGACAGGGGAAACTGCTTGACCATAGAGATACTCCGGATCTGTTAACCAGTATCCAGAGCCTAGAAAAGCAGTCTTAAGAAATACTTATGTAGCCATTAATATTTTATCAATTAGATAAAAATCAATTGGTTGGTTTTAGCTTTTATCGCTCTTTCGCCGTTTGGGGCAATACAACAGCCCCAAAAGCAGCAGCAAGCCACTCAGCCCCAGTACCGGCCATTGACCGACCCGGCTGAACAGGGTCTGGCCCTCGACCAGCGGCACTTCGGCGGTGAGTACGCCCTCGACGAACTGCGGTAGTTTGGCACTAATATTGCCAAATTCATCCACCACGGCGGTGACGCCATTGTTGGTGGCCCGCAGCAGAGGTCGGCCCAACTCGGCCGAGCGCATCTGGGCTATCTCCATGTGTTGTAGCGGGCCATTGGACTCACCGAACCAGGCATCGTTGGAGACGGTCAGCAACACCTGGGTATCCTCGGCGACGTTGGCCCTGAGCTGCTCGGGGAAAGCGATTTCATAACAGATAGCCGGTGCCAGGGTGTGGCCCAGCGCCGTCAGATTGTTTTGCTGATAACTGCCTCTGGCAAACGAGGACATGGGCAGGTTGAAGAAGGGGGCCAGGGGCCGCAGCAGCGACTCCATGGGCACAAACTCGCCTATGGGCAGCAGGTGATGTTTGCGGAACTGATTGTCACCCGCTGCGCTATAGTCAGCGTTTTCCTGCTGTTTCTGATGATGATTCCCCAGCACAATCAGCGAGTTGTAGAAGTCGCCATTTCGCTGGCTGATGATACCTGTGATGATGGCGGCATCCCGCAGATTGGCGACCTTGTTGGCGTTGTCGAGAAACTCTGCCACCATGCTTTCGGGGGCCGGTATTGCTGCCTCGGGCCAGATCACCAAGTCTCTGTCCAGATGCGGGCGGGAGAGATCCATATATTTGAGCATAGTCGGCCAGAGCGCGTCCGGATCCCACTTCATGCTTTGGGGGATATTGCCCTGCACCAGAGCCACGCTGAGGGTCTCGCCGGTGCGCTCAACCGTTGAAAATCGCGGCGCCTGCCATACAAACAGGGCCAGTAGCGCCGAGCTCACCACCAGGCTGAGCCAGTGGCGTTTGAGTAGCAGTACCAGGCTTGCTGCCAGCAGCGCCACCGTAAAACTGAGCCCCAAAGTGCCTATCATTGAGGCCAGCGGCTTCAAGGGCCCCGAGGTTTGGCTATAGCCGCCCCAGAGCCAGGGAAAGCCGGTGAGCACCCAGCCCCGCAACCATTCACACAGAGTCCAGAGCGCTGGAAACAGCCCCAGCAGTTGCCAGTTATGACGCTTGGGCGCCAGTCGGGCCATTAGGGCACCGGCCAGCGCCGGATACAATGCCAGATAGAGGGCCAACAGGGCCATCAGGCCTATGGAAGCAATCAGCGGCAAGCCACCGAATCTGTCCATGCTGACATGCACCCAGCTGATCCCGAAGGCAAAGGCGCCAAAGCCAAAGCTGAGCCAATAGCCAAAACTGGCCTTGGGGGGAAGCTTGTCACTTTGCCAAAGGCCAAAGGCCAGCGCCAGCGGGTAGATGGGCCAGAGATCGTAGGGGGCAAAGGAAAGTGCCGTACTGGCACCGGCCAAAAAGGCCAGTACCAGACGCAGCTTGGGGTGGCGCTTAAGCGCCGCTAATGTGGACTTCACTGGTCGTTACTGTCTTCAGTATCGTTGGGATCGGGCAGTTTCACCCTGAGTTGCAATAAACGGCGGGTATCGGCACTGATGACTTTAAATTCAATGCCATCGATGACGATCTTCTCGTTGCGCTCCGGCAGGTGGCCGAAGGCGTGGGACACCAATCCGCCGACTGTGTCGAACTCTTCATCACTGAAATGGGTGTTGAAGGTTTCGTTGAAATCTTCAATCTCGGTCAGTGCCTTGACCATGTAAACCCGGTTACCGGCTTTACGGATCTCAGACTCGTCGCTGTTGTCGTGATCGAACTCATCTTCGATATCGCCGACAATCTCTTCGAGAATATCTTCAATGGTGACCAGGCCGGAAACACCACCGTATTCATCAACTACAATCGCCATATGGTAGCGTTGGGAACGGAACTCTTTGAGCAGCACATCCACTCTCTTGCTCTCGGGCACCACAACGGCCGGGCGGATCACTTTTTCCAATGAGAAGGGTTCTTCACTGTTGTTGAAGCCGTACTTCAGCAGATCTTTGGCCAGCAGTATGCCTTCGATATGGTCTTTGTCTTCATTGACCACAGGAAAGCGGGAATGAGCAGAGTTGATGACAGTGTTGAGCAGTTCCTCAACAGAGTCATTGAATTGGATGGCGACAATCTGCGCTCTGGGGATCATTATGTCCCTTACACGCAAATCAGATACCTCTAAAACACCTTTTATCATCTCGCGGGTATCTTCAGTGATGAGCTCACGCTGCTCGGCATCGTGGATCACTTCAACCAGATCTTCGCGATTTTGAGGTTCGCCCTGGAATAGCTGGCTTACTCGGTCAAACCAGCCTTTCTTATGGGCGCTGGTACTCGGGGGGATATCGTCACTCATAGTGTTCTTCATGACAGGGTGAACCCTGGCAATTATTGCTCCTTGTATGGGTCAGTAAAACCTAAGCTTTCAATAAGTTGGGTCTCTAGCGACTCCATTTCTTCGGCTTCGGCATCTTCGATGTGATCATAACCTAGCAGATGCAGGCAACCGTGCACAACCATATGTGCCCAGTGCGCCTGTAGCGGTTTATGCTGTTCACGGGCTTCATTTTCAACGACTGAAACGCAAATGACAAGATCCCCGAGTAATGGCAGGGTTATTCCAGGTGGCGCTTCAAACGGAAATGACAGCACATTGGTGGGCTTATCTTTGCCGCGATAGTCCCGGTTCAACTGCTGGCTCTCTTCACTGTCCACCAGGCGTATGGTCAGCTCGGCCTGCTCCATACTATTGCCTATGGCAGTACGGGCCCAGAGCTCGAAATCGCTCTGGGATGGCAGATTTTGCGCTTCTGTGGCCAGTTGCAGGTCCAGCTGCAGATCAAGACTCATGGGCACCGGCCTCTGTCAGTTGATATTGGCTGTCGCGTTGGGCCTTGGCCGCCTGCTGGCGCTGATCGTGTGCTTCATAAGCTTCCACTATGCGGGCCACTACCGGGTGGCGCACCACATCCTGGGCCTGGAAGAAGTTGAAGCTGATCTCCTCCACTTCGCTCAGTACTTCGATGGCGTGGCGCAGGCCGGACTTGGCGTTGCGCGGCAGATCTATCTGGGTAATATCACCTGTGATCACCGCCTTGGAGTTGAAGCCGATACGGGTGAGGAACATCTTCATCTGTTCCACCGTGGTATTTTGGCTCTCATCGAGAATGATAAAGGCATCGTTGAGGGTGCGGCCACGCATATAGGCCAGCGGCGCGACCTCGATAACATTACGCTCTATCAGTCGCTCGACCTTCTCAAACCCGAGCATCTCAAACAGGGCGTCATACAGAGGCCTGAGGTAAGGGTCTACCTTCTGGCTCAGATCGCCGGGCAGGAAGCCCAGCTTCTCACCGGCTTCCACCGCAGGGCGGGTCAGCAGAATGCGGCGGATCTCCTGACGTTCCAACGCATCCACGGCGGCGGCAACGGCCAGATAGGTCTTGCCGGTACCGGCGGGGCCTATGCCGAAGGTGATGTCATGGCGCACTATGTTGGCCACATATTGGGTCTGGTTGGGATTGCGCGGCTTAATCACCCCTTTGCGGGTCTTGATATAGTGCTCTTTGGGTTCTGCACCGCTGTCGTCGGCTTCCAGGGCAATGGCTTCCTGAATGGCGATATGCACCTGCTCGGGCTCCAGATCCGGGGTCGAGCCTTTTACCGGAGCGGTTTCGACATAGAGCTGTTTCAGCAGGTTGTTGGCCGTGAGGCAGTTACGCGGCTGGCCGACAATCTGAAAATGGTTGTTGCGGTAGCTTATCTCGACGCCCACCCGGCGCTCGAGTTGCTTGATATTGTCATCGAACGGACCACACAGAGACGCCAGACGGCGGCTGTCGGCCGGTTCGAGATACAGATTCATGGTGGTTAATTTGTGAGACAAACAAAAACTCCTGTTGATGTCATCTTTGATCAGTTTACGAGCGTGAAGGCATAAATGCTAACGGAAAATCGAGCCTAAAATAAAACGGCCCGGGTCCGAAGAGCCGGGCCGCCGTGGAAGTCTCGGCGCTTACGGGGTGAACTGAGTCACGCCCAGGGTGTCTTCCTGATTATGCTTGGCCAGAATATCACTGGGGCGCAGGCTCTTGCGCAAGTCCATCTCATCTTCACCGCGAACAAATTTGCCGCGCAGCGAGTTGGTGTAGACATCGACGATTTCCACGTCCACGAAGGTGCCTATGTGCTTTGGCTGGCCTTCGAAGTTGACGACCCGGTTGTTTTCGGTGCGGCCGCGCAGCTCCATGGGGTTCTTGACCGATGGGCCTTCCACCAGAATACGCTGCACTGTGCCCAGCATCTGGCGGCTGTAGCGCTGCGCCTGTTGGGTGATCCTGTCCTGCAGAATTGCCAGGCGCTGCTTTTTCTCTTCCATATCCACATCATCCGGCAAGTCGGCCGCCGGGGTGCCGGGACGGGCACTGTAGATAAAGCTGAAGCTGTGGTCGAAGCCCACTTCTTCAATCAGCTTCATGGTGTCGGCAAAATCTTCTTTGCTTTCGCCGGGGAAGCCGATGATAAAGTCGGAGCTTATCTGAATATCCGGCCGCGCCTTGCGCAGACGGCGAATGATCGACTTGTACTCGATTGCCATATGGCCGCGCTTCATCTGGGTCAGAATGCGGTCTGAACCCGATTGCACCGGCAGGTGCAGGAAGCTGACCAGCTCAGGAGTGTCCTCATAGACATCGATAATGTCCTGGGTGAACTCTATCGGATGGCTGGTGGTAAAGCGGATGCGGTCGATACCGTCGATGGCGGCCACATAACGCAGCAGCTCGGCAAAGCTGCAAATTTCGTCATCATGGGTCAGGCCGCGATAGGCGTTAACGTTTTGCCCCAGCAGGTTGACTTCACGCACCCCTTGCTCGGCCAGTTGAGCGATTTCCAGGATGATGTCATCCAGTGGCCGGCTGACTTCTTCGCCGCGGGTATAGGGCACCACGCAGAAAGAGCAGTACTTGCTGCAGCCTTCCATGATGGAGACAAAGGCGGTGGGGCCTTCGGCGCGGGGCTCGGGCAAACGGTCGAACTTCTCGATTTCCGGGAAGCTGACGTCAATCACCGCCTGGTCGCCACTGCGAACCTGGTTGATCATCTCTGGCAGACGGTGCAGGGTTTGAGGGCCGAAGATAATATCCACGCACTGGGCGCGTTCTTTTATCGCCTTGCCTTCCTGCGAAGCCACACAACCACCCACGCCAATGATCAGCTCAGGATTCTTGTCTTTGAGTGTTTTCCAGCGGCCCAGCTGATGGAATACCTTTTCCTGCGCTTTTTCACGAATAGAACAGGTATTGAGCAGCAGAATATCTGCCTCATCAGCCTCTTCGGTCAGGGTGTAGCCCTGAAATTCGTTTAACAGATCGGCCATCTTGGATGAGTCGTACTCATTCATCTGACAGCCCCAGGTTTTAATATGGAGTTTTTTACTCATCAGTTTTGCGTCGCTCTTCGGAACCACTTAAAAAATAGCGCGCCATTTTACCTGCTGTTAAGTCCGCTGACCAGCTTTTGAACGCCAGGGCAGAGAATTACTCTGGTTGCTGCAATACCCTTTCGACCTGTGCGGGTAAACGGTTGGCGGCCACCTGAATATTTTTCTGCTGGTAGAACTGCTCAGCCATCTCCAGGTTGCTGCCGCGGGCCTGGGCATAGATGTCCTCCAACACATCCAAATGAAAGCCGGCCATGGTTTCCGTGATTTGTTGATATAGGGCATAATTCAGCGACGAGCGATAGGTTACAGTTATCACTTCCATCTGGTCTGCCGTGGTGGCGGCCAGAACATGACCAGAGGTAAAGGCAGCCGGGACGACAAGGGCTGCGGCTATCAGGCTGCTGGTAAGTTTGCGCATGGTATCCTCACTTGTTGATGTCTATAACCGCATATGCGGTGTTTGCCATGACAGATACTGCTTGGACACTCAGAGGCTAGCCTAAGGTTGCCAAGGCTCGTGTGTCGGCTTGTAAGCAGGTGTTTCAGGAGGGCCGGCAGCAACATTTGCTCATGATTGAAGCCAAAACAGTTACCATTGAACACAACTCTGTGGCCGAGGCGGCAGAGAAGAGAGACAGCAGGAAAGGCATAGTGACAGAACAACATGAGACCAAGGATATCGTCATCATAGGTGGCGGTATGGTGGGCGCGGCGACGGCGCTGGGGTTGGCCAAACTCGGGCTGGAAGTGGCGCTGGTGGAGGCCTTTGAACCTGAGGTCTTTGATGCCTCGCAACCTCTGGATGTCAGGGTCTCGGCCATCAGTGTGGCATCGGAGGCGCTACTCGAGCGCCTGGGAGCATTCGATACTCTGCTCGGAATGCGCCATGTGGCTTATCGTGGCCTAGAAACCTGGGAAATGGAAGGCTGCATTACCCGTTTCCATGCCAGTCAGATCAAGGCCGAACGTCTCGGCCACATAGTGGAAAACCGTTTGGTGCAGCTGGCACTGTGGCAGGTATTCGACAACTACCCCAATCTGACCCTCTGCTGCCCGGCCCGGGTCGGGCGCATGGTGCGCTCCAGTGTGGGTATAGAGGTGAGTCTGGACGATGGTCGGGTGTTCGATGCCCGCTTGCTGGTGGGCGCCGATGGTGCCAACTCCAGAGTGCGTCAATGGGCCGGAATTGGCATCAGTGGTTGGGATTATTCCCAGTCCTGCATGCTGATCAATATCGCCACCGAGTGTGATGAGCAGGATGTGACCTGGCAACAGTTTACTCCGCAAGGGCCGCGCTCCTTGCTGCCATTGCCGGGCAAAAATGCTTCCTTGGTTTGGTATGACGATGCCAAACAAGTTCGCAGTTTGATGCAGCTAAGCGACAGCCAACTGAAGCAGGCGATCATCAATCACTTCCCCGATAGGCTGGATCCCCACTTCGAAGTGTTGGCCAAGGGCAGTTTCCCGCTGACCCGGCGCCATGCGCAGCAATACTACCGCGACAACCTAGTGATCCTGGGGGATGCGGCTCACACCATTAACCCGCTGGCGGGGCAGGGGGTTAACCTGGGCTTTAAAGACGTCGAAGCCTTGATAGCGACAATCACCCAGGCGCTGGAGAAGGGCGAAGACTGGTCAAAGGCCACAGTGCTTGAAGGGTTCCAAAAGCAGCGTTGGTTTGACAATCAGTTGATGATGACAGGCATGGATCTCTTCTATGCCGGTTTCAGTAACGATCTGCTGCCACTTAAACTGTTGCGTAACGCCGGGCTCAAGCTGGCGGATATCAATACCCCGGTCAAGCAGCAAGTCCTCAAGTATGCGCTGGGGCTGAGATAACCCCGGTCGATTTGTTGATTGTCGCAAGAGAGTGCTAAAATGCCGCGTTTTTACAAGAATGCGGCATTTTTCATTGGCTTTCATGCAGTGTTTGGGCCTGTAACGGCCAAGCTTCAAGAGCGGTGAATATGTGCTTGGCCTTGTCCGGCCTTCGCAGAACTTCTCGTTGAATAAACAGACTGATAGAGACTGATGACAGAGATTAAACTTATCGTCGGGCTGGCCAATCCCGGCGCCGAGTATGCCCAGACCCGCCATAATGCCGGCGCCTGGTATGTGCAGGAGCTGGCCAGAGGTTGCGGTGCCCAGCTCAGTGCCGACAGCAAGTATTTTGGCCTGACTGCCAGAGTTACGCTCAAGGGCCGCGATGTGCGCCTGCTGATCCCTTCCACTTATATGAACCTGAGTGGCAAGTCGGTGGCGGCATTGGCGAACTTCTTCCGTATTCAACCGGAGGAGATTTTGGTGGCCCACGATGAGCTGGACATGCCGCCGGGTGTGGCCAAGTTCAAGCTGGGTGGTGGTCATGGCGGCCATAACGGCCTCAAGGACATTATTGCCAAGCTGGGCAACAACAAGAATTTTTATCGTCTGCGGATTGGCATAGGTCACCCCGGGGACAAGAACAAAGTCAGCGGCTATGTGCTTGGCAAGGCGCCGAGTACTGAGCAGTCGCTGATAGATGCCGCGGTAGATGAAGCGGTGCGCGCCACGGATATCCTCTTTGCCGAGGATATGACCAAGGCGATGCACAGGCTGCACTCCTTTAAAGCGGTCTAAGATTATCCAGGCGTCTGACGCCTGTTTCATTATCCTGTCCGGGGCCGAGTGCGCCGGACTCAAATTAGAGAGAAAGGTAAACATCATGGGTTTTAAATGCGGCATCGTTGGTCTGCCAAACGTCGGTAAGTCAACTCTGTTCAATGCGTTAACCAAGGCTGGCATCGAAGCGGCAAACTTTCCCTTCTGTACCATAGAACCCAACACAGGTGTGGTGCCAGTGCCGGATGCTCGTCTGGACGCCCTGGCTGAAATCGTTAAGCCTGAGCGGGTACTGCCGACCACCATGGAGTTTGTGGACATTGCCGGTCTGGTTGCCGGGGCATCCAAGGGCGAAGGTCTGGGTAACAAGTTCCTGGCCAACATCCGTGAAACCGATGCTATCGGCCATGTGGTACGTTGCTTCGAGAACGACAATATTGTTCACGTGGCCAACAAGGTTGACCCGGCCGGTGATATTGAAGTGATCAATACCGAACTGGCACTGGCGGATCTCGACAGTGTTGAGCGTGCCATACTGCGTCAGCAAAAGCGCGCCAAGGGTGGTGATAAAGACGCCAAATTTGAAGTCGAAGTACTGGAAAAACTCAAGCCGGTACTGGACGAAGGCCATATGCTGCGTACCCTGGATTTGAGCAAAGAGGAGCTGGAAGCCGTGGCTTACCTGAACCTGCTGACGCTCAAGCCAACCATGTATATTGCCAACGTTTCTGAAGATGGCTTCGACAATAACCCGCATCTGGATACAGTGCGCGCCATTGCCGAAAAAGAAAATGCCGTTGTGGTGCCTGTGTGCGCCGCTATCGAGTCAGATCTGGCGGAAATGGATGAGGAAGAGCGCAGCGAGTTCCTCGAAGAGCTGGGCCTGGAAGAGCCAGGGCTTGATCGGGTGATCCGCGCCGGTTACGAATTGCTGACACTGCAAACCTACTTTACTGCCGGGGTGAAAGAAGTCCGTGCCTGGACTGTGACTGTCGGTTCTACCGCACCGCAGGCGGCCGGTAAAATTCACACCGACTTTGAGCGCGGCTTTATTCGGGCTCAGGTTATGGCCTATGATGACTTTGTTCAGTTCAAGGGCGAAGCCGGTTGTAAGGAAGCGGGTAAGCTGCGGGTGGAAGGGAAAACCTATATCGTCAAAGACGGCGACGTGATGCACTTCCTGTTTAACGTGTAAAGCGACTCTAAATGGGCGATAGAACACGGATTTGCGTATCTGTTGCCCAGTTTGATGGGTTTATAGGCAAACAGCTGGGGCGGCGGGATTTAGCCTAAAAAAGCTGTTGACCTGAATAACCTGAATAAGCATAATACGCCCCGTTCCTCGGCACGGGGAACAACAAAGTTATCGTGGCTATGTAGCTCAGCTGGTTAGAGCACAGCACTCATAATGCTGGGGTCGCAGGTTCAAGTCCCGCCATAGCTACCATCCTTCTTGGGATGTCAAAAACAAGAGACACTGCGGGAGTGGTGAAATTGGTAGACACGCCAGATTTAGGTTCTGGTGCCGCAAGGTGTGAGAGTTCAAGTCTCTCCTCCCGTACCATATTTGTCTCTTATTGAACTAACTTTGGTTATTGGTGGGGTATCGCCAAGCGGTAAGGCACCGGGTTTTGATCCCGGCATTCCCAGGTTCGAATCCTGGTACCCCAGCCATCTTTACCAAGTTTATATATTGGGGTATCGCCAAGCGGTAAGGCACCGGGTTTTGATCCCGGCATTCCCAGGTTCGAATCCTGGTACCCCAGCCATAAACGCTAAAGAGAAAAATACAGTGGCTATGTAGCTCAGCTGGTTAGAGCACAGCACTCATAATGCTGGGGTCGCAGGTTCAAGTCCCGCCATAGCTACCATGTTTCTTTAGCAGCAAACTTGGTCTTCACGAGTCTTAAGATTCGTATCGGTTAACACCGACCCTGATGGGGTATCGCCAAGCGGTAAGGCACCGGGTTTTGATCCCGGCATTCCCAGGTTCGAATCCTGGTACCCCAGCCATATTCAACGAAAGAGCCCGTCATAGACGGGCTTTTTTGTGTCTGTTTTTCATCGTTTGAACTTGTCTGCTATTGGCGCATCGGCCGGATCCCGGCTATTTCGCACCGGCGATCCTGCGATATGGTGAGAGTTGCGTAGCAATATGCTTTCGAGCGCCAACCAAAGATGGCTACAGTTCCGCCTGTGCCTGGAAATCCGTGTATGCTTGTAAACTTGTGCATGCCTGTAAACTAGTGCCAAGACTTCACCGATCCAGAGTCATATCTGCCTTGAGCTATCAAGCTTCTACTCGACTTTCAGCTTCTGTCGCAGACTCTCATCTCTGGCGGCTTTGGTGACTTCGAGAGCGATATTGCGCCTGAGGCGAATTAACCAACTGTCGATTTTGGCCTGATCCATTTTGCAATCGCAGCGACTGGAGAGCAGGCTAAGCTGCAGTTCCTGTGCCTGCCGTGCTACTTCTACTTCGACCGTGTATCCCTTGTAGTTATTGAGCCGGGCGAGCCAGGTGCCATCTGCGGCAGTTTCCAGTTCCCAGCTATCCCGGGTAACGGCCCGCTGCAACATGGCGGGGATATCCTGCACATAGCCACCTGTGGGTACTGGGTTTTGCCAGCGTTGCAATTGATATTCAGTCTCGGCGGAAGCCGGGTTCAACCATAACAGATTCAGCAGCAGCGGCAGTAGTATTCGTTTCATGATTTTTTCAGCTCCTGGGCGATGGAGAAACGCAGATTCTTGATGTAGTTGTAATAGCCGCGGCCATTCTTGTAGCAGATATCATCAATCAGCTTTTTGCAGACAAAATCCCCCAGGGCGGCGTGGTATTTAAGCTGAATATAGTTGGCGTCGTATTCAATGCGCATCACATTAGTGTCGCCACGATAGTCGAAACGGGCCAGGATATAGCCCTCACCTTCGCCCTCGTATACCCAGGCAAAGCCCTTGGTGCTGAGCATACCTTCGAGAATGGCATAACGAACCTGGGCCTCACTGGCTCCCGCTACCGGGATCTCTTTATGAACGACTTCGATATAGCTGTTTGAGGATTTGGGCTTGGCATTTTTGTTGATGACTAGCTCGCCGGGGGCGGCTTGCAACGACAGGGAGAAACCGAGGGCGAATAACGCCCCCAGAATGGATTGGACTTGCATATCAGAATCCTTCTGAAAAAGGCTGCGAAAGTCCGAGTCTAGCGAAAAGCCAAGGCACTTGAAAGAGCGCTTGAAAGAGGAATTAGAGCAAACCTTCCAAACGCAGACGTTGCATCTCTTTGGCAACTCGTTGCATCTGTATTGGCGTGCCCAAGGTCAAGCGATTCCAGCCTTCAAGCCCAGGGAAGGTACGGCCTACCAGAATGCCGGTCTGCTGCATCTGCTTGCGATAGTCTTCATTATTGCCTTTGATGCGGTGGAAAATAAAACTGGCGTTGAGCGGCAGATAGTCGAGCCCCAGCTGTTTGAGCGTGGCAATGATAATGGCACCGGCCTCTAAGTTGTTGCTGCGGGTCTGCGCCAGCCAGGCGCTGTCATCCAACACTGCTGCCGCCCCATAGAGGGCAAACAGGTTGGCGTTGTCAAAACTCGCCTGGGCCTGCATAGCGGCTATCATTTCCGGATCGGCAATGGCATAACCGGCTCTTAGTCCCGCCATTCCCCATGCTTTGGAGAACGTCTTGGTCAGCACTGTGTGTTTCTGGCCATTTTGGATGAATGGCAGCGCGGATTGGAAATCGCTACCGGCATACTCGCCGTAGGCCTCATCAATAATAAACTGCAGCTCGGGACTGGCCTTGGCCAGCCACTGTGCAACCGGCGCCTTGGGCAGCAAGAGGCCGGTTGGGTTGTTGGGGTTACACAGATAGACAATGGAAGGGCCAGGATGTGCGGCCACGGCGGCTTGCATGGCGGCGATATCGGTTTGCAGCTCGGCGGTCAGCGGCACTTCTGTTACCTTGAGCCCCCGGGCCTTGGCATAGTCGGCCACTATGTCAAAGGTGGGCTTTGGCATCACCAACTGGCAGTGAGCGCTGGCCATGGCATCTATGGCGAACTTGAGTACTTCGGAAGAGCCATTGCCATAAATGAGCTGTTCTTGACTGATACCGTGGTAGCTTGCCAGGCGCTTGAGCAAGGCCTGACGGGCACTGTCGGGGTACAGGTGCGCCTCGCCCATATGCTGCATAATGGCTTCCCGGGCGCTGCTTGGCATCCCCAGCGGGTTTTCATTGAAGTTCAGCGCCAGGGGCCCCTTGGAGGCAGTAGCTTGGGCCTGCTCTTGGGAAGATAAAGAAAAATTACTGCAGCCACTGAGCCCCAGTGCGGTACCGGCTAAACCGGCCTGAATAAAATGCCTACGACTTAATTGCATGTTTATTATGATGTTCTGGATAAGAGGGCGCTCAGTCTACCCAGAGGAGGAGAGAAAATAAATGAATTTTTATTCATTATTTGAAGCTTGTTATTCTTTTGGTTTTAGTTGATAGGACCAAGTTCATTGGTGAGTTTTGGCTTAAATCCATAAATAGCCGCTGTGCCAGCGGCGTAAAGTCGTGGAGTTTCACCCCACACCCGACCAAGAAGGGATCAACAGCAATCCCCTCTTGGATCTCCCTTGCCGCCCCACACGGTGTCGAAAGCCCCTCGGCCTAATGGCGCAAATAACTACCGCTTCAGACGCTCATCCCTGATTCGACTGTCGCTGCTTCGGCATCCATGCCTCAGCCACGTTATTTGTGCCAACGGCTGTCGGCGACACCGAGGGGGATTAGTGCAATTCTGTTAGCGCTGAGTAGCTTGAAACCCCTGAAGTACTTGCAGACATACACCCATTTTCCAGGCACAGGCGGGACTGTGACCTTCCGAGCCAGGGATGGCGAGGCAGAGCTTACAGGGACGTACTCGCAGCGAGTCACAGGATCGCCTGTGCGAAAGGCGCACCGCAGGTGATGGGTTACAACTTAGCTAGCCGCTAGGAGCAAGTTCATTGGTAAGTTTTGGCTTAAAGCCATGATAGCCGCTGTTCCAGCGGCTTAAAGTCGTGTCGTTTTGGGTTTCCAACCCAGTCAATTCTGTTGTAAAAACAAACTAAATCAGGGTTTTGTTGCCTTTGTCAAAAACTTGACCTTTGGCTAATTGTTTTCACATTCAATGCTGGCTATTGTATAACTAATTCAACCGCTTAGTTTTAGTACTTCCTTAAGCTTAAGGCGAAAGCTGCAACACTTTTCCGATTTTAGCGGAATGCAGGGGCAAACAGAGTTTGCACCCGTGCGGTAGCCATGGCTTTACTTAACGTTTTCTGTAAGGCCTGGGTTTTAGGGCGCTTGGTTTTAAGGCCCTTAGTTGCAGGGCTTGAAGCGCTCATGGTAAGTGCCTTAGAACTGATTTTTATACAGTATTATTGACGTTCCAGTAATAATGCCGGAAATTTGCTGCTAAGCTTGCGCGTTATTTCTGTAACATTTTAGAAAATATCATTAAATTCATAAAGTTAAAAAATACAGCTGGTAGATAATAGGTTTGGAAACCGCGCATGCGCGTTTAGCTGCAAGGGATATTTGGACTAAATGGTATTATATCCAGCAAATACAAACAGATAGCGATGCGCGTTTAGACTCCTCCGAGGACTAAAACGCGCATGCGCACTATACAGCTGTTAAGTTTTATAGAGTAAGTATGAAGTTAAAAAAATTATTATCGTTAGATTTCATGAAAGACTTAGAGTCTTTGTTAGAAACTGAATTTGAGAAACAGTTATACGTAGCAAGCCTACGAAATTATGCATCCCATGGTAATCCCCTGAGATTTCATAACTTTGCTTTTTCGATGAGAGAGTTGGTATTACACGTAATTAAACGTAAAGCGCCACCGAAGCAGGTGAAGAAAACGACATGGTATGAAGTTGAAAGCACTTCCCACCCAGTGACTCGTCGGCAGCAATTAAAATATTGTGCCCAGAGAAATATATCTGATGAATATTTAAAAGACGACTTGGAAACTCTAAATGAGTCGATAGAGGAGTTCTTATCTGAGTTCCATTTCTTTAACAAATATACTCATATTACTGAAAAGTATTTTACAGCTTGCCCGAAGCAATTCTTCCAAGATGCAAAGTATGTTGTTGGGTTAGCAGTGAGCTCATTAAGTCAATTAGAAGACATTGAGAGAATCGTTATTGATGCGGTGGAAAGTAAGGTTCACGATGCCGTTATTGATACAGCAGTGTCAGCTATCCCGGATAGTCTATCTATCTTAGCAAATCATGTTTATGTAGATTATACCGAAGTGGAAGAGATTGAGTGCTTGGGTATTGATGACCAATACATTCGAATGAGAGCAAAGGGTATCGTATATGTAACTCAAGAATATGGTCCCAAAAATGACATCTGCACTATGGATGAAAGTTACCCATTCACTCTTGATATGAAGTCACATGTCGAAAATCCAGAAGACTTTACTATCGAAGCTGAAGAACTCTCTGTCGATACTTCAGAGTGGTACGGAGAATAAAACTTAACAAAATGTTCAAGAGGGATTCGCAACGCGTGGCATTTTCACAATGCGTTGTGTTTAGTGATTTAGGTGGTTTGCAGCAATCTCGGTATTGCGTTGCTCACCCCTTAACATGGCGTTATGTTTCAAAGGAGAAAATATGGACGAGGCTAGATGTAAAGAGTTAAGCAGAGTAGTTACCAGTGAAGAGTTGTACATTATTGATAAAGTTAAATCATTGACATACTCCTGTGATGAATGTGGCATTGAGTTACTTCCATGCTCGTTTCAAAAAGATGTAAATCTACGAAAACCATACTTTAAAACTCGTAAAGGTGTTCATCATAAGCAGGGTTGTGATGCTGAAGGTGAGGCTAAAATTCGTTCGAAAGGTGCATCCACACGACTAACTTCATCTGAAGGTTTTCCGTTAGCATATCCAAATCGTTTTAAATTACGAAAAGATGATGTTGTTGAACCAACCGGAGTTATTACTCCGTTAGCTCCTGACTCACGACGCCCTAATAAACGGAAAAAAGATCAATCAGATGGCAGTGGACGAAAATCAAATTATGAGACAACTTCATTCAAATCAATAGTTAATCAATATTTTGATTTCCCTTACGACAGAGACCGAGCCTTATCTTTTGAAGGTGTTGATGGCACTACATATACAGAAATATTTAGCCAAATCAGAAGTACACGAGGAAAGCAGAAATTTGTAATTCAGGGTGATAAGCAAAAGATATACTATGCATCATTACCTTGGAAACTATCCGTAGAAGATAACGGTAAAATTCAAATTAACTTATCTCCTGGTAAATGGGTTGAGCAGGAAGGGAAGAAAGTAAATGAGAGACCATATTACTTAGAAGTTGACTTTTCTAATTGGCCTCAACGAAGCAAGTCTAAGTTCTTAAACGATTATAAAAAAATCATAGAACTTGTTCGTGGCACTAATAGAAAAGCAGCTATTGCATTTGTCGGAGAACAGGATACCAAAGATGATTATTTCAGATTTTATTCTATCGATAGACGTCTGATAACTTTCAGGGTGTTTAATGACGCCTAGCGTAGAGAA